>NZ_JBVVQU010000018.1:0-115222 GCF_055811555.1 Mesorhizobium sp. WSM4813 | reverse complement strand
TCCCAGCCAGCAGGTTGAATCAAAATTGTCGTGATTCGGGAATCCCTACGATTCAATCAAATGACAGAACGCTCTAGGCTGAGATAGTCAGCCAAAGCCACTGCGTTATTGTGCAGCTCGTCCTGGGCGCCGTAGAGCAGCGTCACCCGGCCGTTGTCGAGCAGGGCCCGCAATTGGCCGACCGCGTCGCCGTTCCTGTCGAGTTCGCCGCGATAGCGCTGCTGGAATTCCATCCAGCGCGTCGGCTCGTGGCCGAACCATTTGCGCAATTCATCGCTTGGCGCGAGGTTCTTCAGCCATAGCGTCAGCGCGGCGTCTTCCTTGCGGACGCCGCGCGGCCATATGCGGTCTATGAGCACCCGCTGCCCATCGTTAGGCGAGGGCGGTTCGTAGATGCGCTTGACCTTGATATCGAGTTTCATCGTCAACTCCGGGGTTGACCGCCATGACGGCTTGTTGGCGGCTCCTTACACCCATTCGCCCTTGCGCATGACCGGCACGCGGCTTCCGTCCTTGCCGAGCCCGTCGATGTCGATCTTGTCCGAACCGATCATCCAATCGATATGGATGAAGCTCTTGTTGCCGCCGCGCGCCGCGATCTCGTCCTGGCCGAGCGAGGCGCCGTCGACGAAGCATTTCGAATAGCACTGGCCGAGCGCGATATGGCTGGCGGCATTCTCGTCGAACAGCGTGTTGAAGAACAGCAGGCCGCTCTTCGAGATCGGTGAGGAATGCGGCACCAGCGCGACCTCACCGAGCCGGCGTGAGCCTTCATCGGTGTCGAGCACTTTTTGCAGCACATCCTCGCCGCGGCTGGCCTTCGCCTCGACGATGCGGCCTGCCTCGAAACGCACCGCAATGCCGTCGATCAGCGTGCCCTGATACGACAGCGGCTTGGTGCTCGTAACATGGCCTTCGACGCGCCTTGCGTGCGGCGTGGTGAAAACCTCCTCGGTCGGGATGTTCGGATTGCAGGTGATGCCGTTCCTGGCGGTCGAAGCGCCGCCCATCCATTCATGGCCGTCGGCCAGACCGACGGTCAGGTCGGTGCCGGGTCCGGTGAAATGCAGCGCATGGAAATTATGCCCGTTCAACCATTCAGTGCGGCTGCGAAGAGCCGCATTGTGCGACTTCCAGTTTTCGATCGGGTCGTCCACATCAACCCGTGAGGCGGCAAAGATGGCGTCGGCGAGCTTCGCCACCGCGACGTCATCAGTATCGCCCGGAAACACCTGCTTGGCCCAGGCCAGGTCGGGGTAGGCGACGATGTTCCAGTTGATGTCGAAGCCGGTGATCTTTTCCAGCGCCGGCTGGTAGCCGACCGAATTCGCCTTGTTGGCGCGCGCTACTTTCGCCGGATCCTGCGCCGACAGCAGCGACGGATCCTCGCCGCGCACGGCAAGCCGCGCCGCATTGTTGGCGAAGGCCTTCGCCATGCCCTCATAGAGCCAGCCGGCGGCGTGGTCAAAGCCGGCGTCAGCGCCATAGCGGAAGCGCGCCAGCGTCATCTCGTCGTCGTTGAAGATCGGCGTCACCAGGCCGGCGCCGGCTTTGTAGGCATGCTCGACGATCCGTCGCGTCAAAGGCAGCGCTGCGATCGACGATGTCAGCACCAGATCCTGCCCGGGCTGCAATTGCAGTCCGACCTTGATGGCGACTTCGGCCAGCCTGTCGAGTTTCACCGGGTCGATCGTTGCGGAAACGCCGCGCGAATGTGTGGTCATGGTCCTGCCTGCCGTGATCTGGGGGTCTCATCCATACATAGACCGGTGCCGCCGGTCTTTCCACCGCGATCGACTGGGCCTGCTTTAGGCCGCGCTGTCGAGCGCGCCGAACTGCGCCATCGTTGCCTCGATCTCTTCGCGGATCCAAATCTTGAAATCGCGCACCTTGCGGCTCTCCCTCTTGCTGGCCGATGTCACCAGCCAGTAGCCCAGCCCGCTCTCAGCGCGCACGCCGAACGGCGCGACCAGCCGGCCATCGGCAAGAGCGTCAGCCGTCAGCAACTGCCAGGCGAGCATCACGCCATGGCCAGCGATCGCCGATTCCAGGCAAAGCATCGGGTCGGTGAAACGCGCGCCCTTGAGGAAAGTGACGGGTTTCACCCCGGCCGCCTCGAACCAGCTGTCCCAACTGATCATCGACCGCTCGTCGGTGATGGCGCAGGTCTGAGCCAGGTCTTGGATCGACTTCAGTCTGGCCCCGATCGAGGGCGCGCAGACCGGAAACACCTCCTGCGCCAGTAGCAGTTCCGCGCGCACGCTCGGCCATTTGCCGTCGCCCATCCGGATGCCGATGTCGATGTCGGAATGGCCGAGATCGGCGATCCGGCCCGAAGCGTCGATGCGCAGCAGCACGTTCGAGTGACGGGCGAAATGCCGTGATAGTCTCGGCAGAAGCCACTTCGAGGCGAAGGCCGGTGCGACCGAAACCACCAGCGTGCATTCGCTCTCCTCGTCGGCCAGCGCCACCGCCTGCGCAACCTCGCGGAAACCGGCGCTGAGCCGCGCTGTGAAGACGACACCGAATTCCGTCAGAACCAGTCCGCCCGGCGTCCGTTCGAACAGCGTCTGGCCGAGCTGCTTTTCGGTGCGCTTGATCTGCTGGCTGACGGCGCTGGCGGACACGTTGAGTTCGCGCGCTGCAGCCGAAAGCGATCCCAGACGGGCGACGGTTTCCACGGCGCGCAGGCCGTTGAGGTGGACGCGGTTCAGTATAGCCATTCAGTTTTTCTAAACTGGCACAGTTGAAATCTCAATTGAAACATCGGCCAGAATGGCGGATTTTGAGGAGGCAATCAGACCTCTCGAGGCAATCCGATGAAGATTTTATCACTGCTCAGGGCCTTTTCCGTTGCCGGCACAGAGCAAAGCCGGTCGTACGAAAGCGAGGCCAACCGATGGGCCACCGATCCGCTGTCGCCATCCTGTGCTCGACACCATGTCGGAGCGCGAACTCGCCGACATGCCGTTCAGGCCGACGGCCCGGCGCACTGCCTACGAGACTGGCACCTCGTAGGTCGGCTGCGGCTGATGAAACAGAGTTAGCGGGTCGGCCCTCTACGACGGATACTTGCCAACAACCATTGCGAGTCGTTCTGGCCCAACACAAGCGGATTGTTTGACAGGCTCGTGCACCTATTGTGCACCGCAATGAAAGCCGCTTCACCGTCTCCTTTGCGTCTCGCCTTCGCCGGCATGATTGCCCTGGCCGTTGCCATGGGCATCGGCCGCTTCGTCTACACGCCGATCCTACCCGGCATGATGGAGGAACTTGGCCTGACGCCGGCCGATGCCGGCTGGATCGCATCCGCCAACTATCTCGGCTATCTCATCGGTGCGCTGGCGGCCGTCGGCGGCTGGGCGCACGGTCGCGAGCGCCTGCTGATGCTGGCCGGTCTTGCCGCCACTGCGGTCCTCACCGGGCTGATGGGCCTGGCTGACACGATGGCGGCCTTTCTCGTCATCCGGTTTCTTGCAGGTCTGGCCAGCGCCTTCGTCTTGGTCTTCATGTCCAGCATCGTTTTCGGCCATCTGGCCGCGACCGGCCGAAACGACCTGCAGGCGTTGCATTTCGGCGGCGTCGGCCTTGGCATCGCGGCGTCCTCGGCGCTGATGGCGATCCTCGTGACGGAACATGCCGGCTGGTCGGCGGGCTGGTTCTGGTCCGCCGTATTCTCGGCCTGTGGCTTTGCCGCTGTGGCCTTGCTGGCCGGCAGCACTGCGACCGTCAACGGCGCCGTTGGCCGCGAACCGGCGCTGCCTAAAGATCGGTCGCTGGTGAAGATCATCGTTGCCTATGGGCTGTTCGGCTTCGGCTATATCGTGACGGCGACATTTCTGGTCGCCATCGTCCGGCAGGGCGGCGGTGGCCGCGTCTTCGAAGCCATGGTCTGGATGGTCACCGGCCTTGCCGGGATTCCTTCGGTCTGGCTTTGGCAGAAGATCGCCGGAAAGATCGGGCTCTACCAGGCTAATGCCTTCGGGTGCCTCGTCGAGGTCGTCGGCGTCACTGTGAGCGTCGCCGTCGGCGGGCACATTGGGCCGCTGCTCGGCGGGTTTCTGCTTGGCGGGACTTTCATCGCCATCACCGCGCTCGGCCTGCAGACCGGAAGGCAGCTTGCTCCGCAAGCGCCACGCCGGATTTTGGCGTTGATGACGGCTTCCTTCGGCCTCGGTCAGGTCATTGGTCCGATCGTTGCCGGGCTGCTTGCGCAAGCCTCGGGCGACTTCTTCCTCGCATCGATCGTGGCCGCCGCCGTGCTGCTGGTCTCAGGCGCGATCACCTGGTCGGCTGCGCCAAAATCGCCATGATTGTGGTCTTGCTCGGGGCCGGGCACCGCGCACCGGCCATTTTCATTCCGATCGATGTGTGACCTTATGCCCGCTGAACAGCAACGCCGCTGATTTGCGCATCGACCGAGGATTTCCCCACCGTGTTCGTATCCTTCTTCCCGCAGCCGAAGTTGTTCTTCACTTCGGCGGTCGTATGGAGCCTTCTGCTCGTCATCCTGTGGTTTTTCGGCGGCGAACATCTTGGCACGATGCTCGGCATGCCGCCGGTCGACCCGCAGGCCGCCCCTGTCATCAGCCCAGTAAGATTCCTGACGCCAGCTTTCCTCTGGTTTTACGGATATTTCTTCGCCGGTGTGGGCGTATTCTATCTTTTTTGGGCGCTGTATTCCCCCCATCCCTGGCAGAACTGGTCGATCCTTGGCTCTGGTTTGATTATTTTCGTCACCAACTTCATCGTGCAGATCAGCGTGGCGCTCAATGACTGGCGCGGCATGTTTTACACCATGGTGCAAAAGGCGCTGACCACGCCGGGCTCCGTTTCTCCTGCCGAGCTCTACTATGGAGTATGGCAGTTTCTGTCGTTGGCGCTGGTCTATATGAGCATTGCCGTTCTGAACGTCTTTTTTGTCAGGCACTATGTGTTTCGCTGGCGCACGGCGATGAACGATTATTTTACCGCTTACTGGCCGAGGCTGCGCCATATCGAAGGGGCGTCGCAGCGCGTTCAGGACGACACGATGCGCTTCTCCGGCACAATGCAGGGGCTCGGCGTGAACTTCATCGACTCCATCATGACCCTGATTGCATTCCTGCCCTTGCTGGCCTCCCTTTCTCTCCATGTCTCAACGCTTCCAATCGTCGGCGCAATCCCTTATCCGCTGGTCATCGCGGCGATCGCCTGGTCGTTGTTCGGCACTGGCCTGCTGGCAGTCGTCGGCATCAAGCTTCCCGGCCTGGAATTTCGCAACCAGCGTGTCGAAGCCGCTCTGCGCAAGGAACTTGTCCTCGGCGAGGACGATACGGCACGCGCGCAGCCACCAACGCTGGCCGAGCTTTTCAGAAATGTTCGAAAGAACTATTTCACGCTCTATGCGCACTATGTCTATTTCGACATGGTCCGTTATCTCTATCTCCAGGTCGATAACGTTTTCGCCACGCTTATTCTCGTTCCTACCTTGGCTGTCGGCAAGATAACCCTTGGCGTTTTCCAGCAAATCGTTTCGGCTTTCTCCCAAGTCGCCAGTTCGTTCCAATATCTCGTCAATTCCTGGCCGACGATCGTCGAGCTGATATCCATCTACAAGCGCCTGCGCGCCTTCGAAGCGACGCTGGAAGGCGCGCCGCTACCGGAAATCGACCAGGCCTATTTGGAGCGAGAGCGAGCCGGCTTGCGCCCTGAGGATCAGCCGGTAAGGTAGGAGTGGCGGGCGGCGAGCGTTTCTAGTCAGCCGTCCACAGACGCCCGCTTTCGGCCGCGTTGGCGCGAAACATAGTCGCGATAGCTGATGCACTCGACATCGGGCCTGGTGCAGACCTCGCCGGCAAAGCGCTCCAGCGCATTCCAGTAGGCGCCGTCATTCATCAGTGTGAAATGGAAGCCGAGTTCCAGCGGAACGCGTTTGCCCTGGTATTGGGCGTCGAAGGCGGCGCGAAAGGCGTCGTAGGTCCGGTTGGCGAATTCGTCTGCCTTGCTTGGCCGCTCGAAGCCGCCGGAATGCCTGACATAGAGATTGTAGTCCATCGCGATCACCCGTCTTGTGTCAGGGCCTTCCGGAATCTGCGGGAGCGAAAAGCGTGTGATGCCGTTGCTGGTCGGTGGCCGGGCAGGGCCGCGCGACACACCGCTCGCGTCGAACAAATAGCCCGCCTTTGGCAGCGCCTCGTAGAGCGCCTTGTTTGCCGACAGATAGGGCGCGCGAAAGCCGACCGCCTTACGTGCGATTTCGCGCCAGCCTGCGGGTTCGGCGGTAATGGCGTTGATCGAATAGGCGTTTTCGAGAACGCGCTTGAACGAACCGAACTCGCTCAGCCAGTCGGCCTTGCTCCAGTCCTTGCCGTCGAAATGGCCGCAAGCATGGCTGCCGATGTCATGGCCTTCCGAGGCGGCAAGGTTTATCTGCTCGAGCCGGTCAGCGACCTCCTGTTTCGAGGCGGCGAAGCCGATATTGGATTTGCCTGATGTCTTGCCGGGCGCCGTATATTGCTTGCGCGTCTCCGGCGAGAGCAGGAAGACGCAGGACACGAAATAGGTGAAATGGGCGCCGGTGTGCTGGGCCAGCGCCCGGCTGCGCTTCCATTGCGAAATATCGCGGGCGCTGTCGAACGAGATGATGACGGCCTGCTTCGCCTTTACCGGCGCTGGCGCCGCGGGCGGATCGGCAACAGCAGTGCCCGCTGCAGCAAGCGACGCGATGGAAAACGCAACAACGCGGGAGAAACGAGGCATCGACATCTGATCAGGATTTGAGGAGGGTTCGAGCATCGGCTATCGGCGAAATGTGGCGTGGGTGCGGTCGCCTCTTGCGGTCACGTGTCCGGCGATTAGCCGATTTTCCTGTCGAACCCCTTCCATGCCGGCAAAATTTCGCTAAAACGCGGGCTCACGAACCGCCCTGGGGCGGGCAGGATGGTTTTGAGATGTCGGACGACAGTTTTATCCGCGAAGTCAACGAAGAGATGCGTCGCGATCAGGCGCATGCGCTATGGGACCGTTTTGGTCCGGCCTTGCTTGCGCTCGCGGTGTTGGTGGTGGTCGGCACCGCCGCCTTCGTCGGCTATCGCTATTGGGACGAGACCCGCGCCAATCGCTCGGGTGACGCCTTCTCGCAGGCGCTGAAGCTTGCCAATGAGGGCAAGAGCGACGAAGCGCTGACTGCCCTCGCTGCGTTGGAAAAGGATGGCTACGGCGCCTATCCGCTGCTCGCCCGCATGCGCGCGGCAACCGTCAAGGCGGATAAGAGCGATTTCGCCGCCGCCGTCAAGGACTTCGACGAGGTCGCCGCCGACACGGACATTCCATCAGGCCTTCGCGACATGGCGCGCCTCAGGGCAGCACTGCTGCTCGTCGACCACGGTTCCTTCGCCGATGTCTCCAGCCGCGTCGAGGCTCTCACCGCCGATACCAACCCGCTGCGCCACACGGCGCGCGAAGCGCTTGGCCTTGCCGCCTGGAAGGAAGGCAAGGCGACGGACGCACTGAAACTGTTCGACCAGATCGCCTCGGATGACAGCGCCCCGCGCAATGCGCGCGAGCGGGCGACGTTGATGTCCGAGCTGATCCGAGGGTCGGGCGGCGTGTCGTGACGGATGACGTTCAAAGTCGCCATCATCGGCCGGCCTAACGTCGGCAAATCGACCCTTTTCAATCGTCTGGTGGGAAGGAAGCTGGCGCTTGTCGATGACACGCCGGGCGTCACCCGTGACCGTCGCGTCCATGCCGCCAAGCTGTACGATCTGCATTTCGACGTCATCGACACCGCTGGCTTCGAGGATGCTGCAGCTTCGACGCTGCCGGGCCGCATGCGCGCCCAGACCGAGATCGCCATCCGCGAAGCCGACCTGATCTTTTTCACGATAGACGCCAAGTCCGGGCTGATGCCTGACGACAAGACCTTCGCCGAGATCGTGCGCAAATCCGGCAAGCCGGTTGTCGTCGTCGCCAACAAGGCCGAAGCGCGCGGCGCCCAGGGCGGCATGCTGGAGGCCTGGGAACTCGGCCTTGGCGAGCCGGTCCCGGTCTCGGCCGAACACGGCCAGGGCCTGCCCGATTTGCGCGATGCGGTGATCGCCGCACTGGGCGAGGCGCGCGCCTTCGGCGAAGAAGACGAAGATGCGGACGAGGAGACTGCCGCCAGCGAGGTGCTGATCGGCGAGGACATCACTGATCCGGATGCCGAGCCGAGCTATGACGATACCAAACCGATGCGCATCGCCGTCGTCGGTCGCCCAAATGCCGGGAAATCGACACTGATCAATGCGCTGATCGGTGAGGAGCGGCTCTTGACCGGACCGGAAGCCGGCATCACCCGTGACTCCATCTCCGTCGACTGGGACTGGCATGGCCGCCGGCTGAAACTGTTCGACACGGCCGGCATGCGCCGCAAGGCCAGGATTCACGAGAAGCTGGAAGTCATGTCGGTGCAGGACGGCTTGCGCGCCATCCGCTTTGCCGAGATCGTCATCATCGTGCTCGACGCCACCATTCCCTTCGAGAAGCAGGATCTGCAAATCGCCGACCTGATCATCCGCGAGGGCCGCGCGCCGGTGATCGCCTTCAACAAGTGGGACATGATCGACCATCCCCAGGAACTTCTGGCGGAACTGCGCGAGAAGACCGAGCGGCTGTTGCCGCAGGCGCGTGGCATGCAGGCGGTGCCGGTCTCGGCCGAGACCGGGCGCGGGCTCGACAAGCTGATGGATGCCGTCATCAGGACGCACAAGGTGTGGAACAGCCGCGTCTCGACCGGCAAGCTCAACCGCTGGCTGGAAGGCATCCTGGCGCATCATCCGCCGCCTGCCGTCGCCGGTCGCCGGCTGAAGATTAAATATGTCACCCAGGCCAAGACGCGCCCGCCTGGCTTCGTCGTGTCTTGCTCACGGCCGGACGCGATGCCGCAATCCTATGTCCGCTATCTCTCGAACAGTCTGCGTGAGGCCTTCGACATGCCAGGCGTGCCGATCCGCATCGCCTTGCGCACCTCGGAAAATCCATTCGCCAGCAAGGCGAAAAAACGCCGCTGAGCGCCGCGTCTTCTGGGCGCCCGCATCAGGCTACGCTCCGCTAGCCGCTCGCGGGCAGCGCCTGCACACTTTCGGGCAGACGATTCCACCGCCACCTGCAGCAGGATGTCGGCAAGTCGCGCCGCCACCGGGTCTGGCTCGGCCTCCCTTGCGACGCGGGAACAGCGCCATCTCAGGCAGTGCGGGCAGCCCGGCGATCTGCGGCGTCATCACCTTTACAGCAGCCAGCACGAGTGGGGCCAGCCACCGCACCTAATGGGCGGTGTAAGCTCCGTCCACCAGATGATAGCTCCCAGTGATAAAGCTGGCCTGATCGGACAACAGGAAGCATACAAGAGCCGCTACCTCTTCCGGTTTGCCGCGTCTGCCCATCGGCTGAAGGGCTGCCATGCGCCGGGTGGCTAATACCTCCATTTGCTCCGACAAAAGAGGCGTTTCGATCCAGCCGGGGCCGACGACATTGATCCGGATGCCCATCCTCGCATATTCGATCGCCGCGACCTTGGTTAGTCCAACGACCCCGTGTTTCGCTGCCGTGTATGCGGACGCAGTCGGCAAGCCGACGGAACCGAGAATCGAGGACATGTTCACGATAGCGCCTCCGCCTCGATCCAGCATGGCGGCGATTTCGTACTTCATGCTGTAGAAAACGCCATTTAGATTGACGTTTATCAGCTTGTGCCAGTTGTCGAGCGGATAGTCTGCCGTTGCTTTTCGAACGCCGTCGACACCCGCATTGTTTACCGCCATATCCAGTCCGCCGCATTTCTGGACAGTGAACTCGATCAGCTTTTCGACGGCTGCCGCATCCGTGACATCGACCGCAACGTCGTAGGCCCTGCCTCCTTGCGCGTTTATTTCGGCGGCCATGCAGCGCGCGGCCTCGGCATCAAGATCGGCGACAACAACCTCGGCTCCTTCCTGCGCGAGTTGCCGTGAAACAGCCGCTCCTATTCCGGAGCCTCCGCCGGTCACAATCGCGACCTTACCCTGGAAGTCAGGCTTCATCGTCTCTATCCTATGCCATCGTGACATAACCGAACAGAGGCAGACGGTTATCGCAAGAAGTTTCGCTCCAATTCGCTTATCAATCCTGTGAATTCATTTTGCTACCAGTCAGCGAGACTTGGCCCGCCGGCCTTGCAATGGTAGAGACGAGGGTGGGCGGTAGATTGACCAGTTTCCTAGCAGGTAGAAATGGATGAACACCACATTGCGCGCCGGGGGCTCGTGCTGGGTAGTCTGGCTCTGATGCTTTCCGGATGTACGTCGACGTTAGGACAGGTGACGGAGCCGATTTCATCCGCGTTCGGACCAAGGAATGGCCTCAATCCTCGTTTCCGACGGCGGCATGTGCGGTACGACGGCAACGAGCCGCCTGGAACGATCGTCGTCGATACTTCGCAACGTTTTCTCTATGCCGTCGAGACCGACGGGTGGGCGACGCGCTACGGCGTCGGCGTCGGCGAGCAGGGACTTTCGTTCAAGGGTACAGCGACCGTCGCCCGCAAGGCGGACTGGCCGTCGTGGACACCCACCGCCAACATGATGAGGCGCAAGCCGCGCCTGGTGAAGTATGCAGGGGGGGTCCCTGGCGGACCAAATAACCCGCTTGGTGCACGTGCCCTTTATCTCTATCGCAACGGGCGCGACACCCACTTCCGGATACATGGTACAAACGAGCCATGGACGATAGGCACAGCGGTATCGAACGGGTGCATCCGTTTGATCAATGACGACATCATCGACCTCTACGACCGTACTCCTTTGGGCACGACGGTGGTGGTTATTTGATGGTGGGCAGGGCTGATTTCCGTTGGATGGTGAACCCTGCCAGCACGTCACTGCAAAGGTGCCGCCTGCAACCGGGTGCCGACTGTGGCATTTCTGCACTAGGCTTTGGTGCAGATCGCAGCTAACTTGGCGGGGCTGCATATCTTTTTATTTGTGGCGATTCTATAGGCTGTTCCGCCCCTGGGGAAAGGATTGCTTGATGAGCAGGATGTTGATTGTAATGGTTGCTACCCTCGCCGTTACCAGCCTGAGCGGCTGCGCGAACGGGATCGGTAAAGGGAAGGGGAAGGCTCCTCCGCCGGAACCCGTTGCCGTAGAAGAGCCCGTGATTAAATAAGCACCGGCTTTCGGAGATTTGGGGAAGGGCCGCCAGGCCCTTCCCCATCAATATACAGCGGCCAAGGCTGATTCGCAGCCTACCTGCGGTTAGCGGGCATGGCTGGCCCTAGGTCTGCGGTCCTCGGAGTTCTGGATGAGATGACGCTTGTAAGTGGCCGTTCAACAATTGTGGCCCTGCTCGCGCTTGTCGCGGCGTCATGTCAGTCGCAGGACAACAAGCCCCAGCCGACTTTTGTGTCCAATGATCGCGCATTGAAAACCGCGGCGATGCCGGCGCGCGCGGCCCAACGGCACTTCATCGAGTTCCGCTCCCGATACGCCCTTACCTACGGCCATTCCTACGTGATTTTTGGACGATTGAACCAGGCGGAACGGATGGTCAACCCCGAAGTCGCGGGGCTCGCTCCGAAGTCCGATGATCCCAATGTCTATGTTCTCGGCCATGTGGCGCCCGTGCCAGCCTCGACCGGGTGGACGGACGGCGACCTGGAAGATGCCTACCGGTCGGCAAGCTGGCGAGTTTTACTCACCGAAGCCGAATATAGGAAAGTCGTCGCGAGCATACGAAAGCTGCAGGCCAGTTCTCCGCTTTGGCACGCCTCGCTCTACAACTGCAACGCATTCGTAGCGGACATCGCCAGATCGATGGGGTATAAGACCCCCGGTACCTGGCTGCGGCCGCAACAATTCATAACCAAGCTTCGGGAGATGAACGGGGGTTGAAATGCGATCGGCAAAACCCGCTTTCGCTGCATTCGCCCGGTTAAGTCCGAAAGAAACGCGCTCTGAATGTCGATCGGTCGACAACTTCGGATGCTGACATCGTTGCGACGGCTTATCGTGGTCCCAGATCGAGAAAAGGCTCCGGTGACCTGAAGTGACCATTTCTGTAGCTTCACTTGGCGAGATCATATGGGTGATCGGCCTCGTTGCTTGGTACGTGATCCGGTATCCGTTCGAGCGCCGGGCAAGGCGCGTGCGAATTGTAGCTGGCGGCCGCTCAAGTTCCGACACCGTCGGGCTTGCATCGGCTCTCCTTGGCCTCGCGATCTTGCCTGGCTTTTATGTCGTCACCGGCATCCCCGGAGCGGCTGACCATCCGGCCAGCGCGTGGTCGGTGGCGCTCGGAACCATCATCTTCTGCTCCGCGCTGTGGATTTTTCGTCTATCCCACAAGGAACTTGGCCGTAACTGGTCGATTACGCTCGAGATTCGCGAACGGCATGAACTGGTCAGCGCCGGGCCATATGCCTTGGTCCGTCACCCGATGTACACCTCGTTCCTGCTTATGGGGCTCGGCCAGCTCTTTCTGCTGCCGAACTGGGTTGCGGGCATATCCGGTTTGATTGGTTTCGCAGTCCTTTTCCTGCTGAGAGTGGATAAGGAAGAGCGTATGATGCTGGAGAATTTAGGCTCGCAATACCGTGCCTATATGGAAAGGACCAAGCGAATATTCCCTTATCTTTATTAGAGGTCGTTTGATGCGAGGCCGAGCCCTCAAGCTTTCGGCGCCCCGGCGCCTTGTTGGCGATCTGATGAGGTTTTCGATCGGCGTGCCACGGGTCGCGGTGCAGCGTCAGATGAACATCGGCCCACTCGTAAGGGCCAGAATGGCGCAGCAGACCAGGCCCTCGTGGACCGCGATCTTCCTGAAAGGATATGCGCTTCTCGCCCTAGAGATGCCGGAGCTGCGGCGCGCCTATGTCAAGTTGCCCTGGCCGCAGCTTTACGAGTATCCGGCAAGCGTAGCCTCGATTGCCCACGAGCGCGAATATGAGGGCGAGCCGGCCGTTCTGCTGAGCCGTATCAAGTGCCCGGAGCGCTACTCTATCACGGAACTTGAGGGATCGATCCACGCGGCTCGATCACGGCCGATCCTGGAGGTCCCGGAGTTCCGGCGTGCCTTGCGGGTGGCAGGTGCGCCCGCGCCAGTCAGGTGGCTGCTTATGTGGCTAGGATTGAACATCGCCCGGCAAAGGGCAAATTACTTCGGTACCTTCCAATTGTCCGTCTATTCTGGTCTCGGTGCGGAATCACTCAACCCGCTGACCCCATTGACCACGCTTCTAAACTACGGTCCGATCGAAAAAGACGGATCGGTCAATGTCCGCATCCACTACGATCACCGGGTAATGGATGGAGCGAACGTCGCACGAGCACTGGAGAGATTCGAAAAGATTCTGAACGGCACTGTCGCCAATGAAGTGGTGCTGCTCGGTCAAAGTGTTGCCGCTCCTGCAAGACAGAGGAACGCGACATGATTTCGCACCGTGAATTCCGGCCAGCCGTCGTCGTGATTGGCGGCTCGGGCGGAATTGGCCGGGCAATTGCGAGCGTCGCTGCACGGGAGCGCGGTGCGGTTGTGCTGGTTGCCCGCTCGCCCGAGGGATTGGCCGCCGCAGCGTCCGAAGTTCGGGAGGCGGGTGGCGAGGCATTCACGCTTGAGTTGGATCTCGTGGCAGGCGATGCGCCAACGCGCCTGGAGGGCTTTCTGTCCACACACGGCCTGGTCTGTGATGTCCTGGTCAACAGCGCCGGCTATGGCCTACGGGGCGCGACGACGGCGCTGCCTATTGATGGTCAACTCGGCATCATCAATCTCAACATACATTCCCTCACAGAACTGACCCTTCATTTTCTGCCCGGAATGGTGGCGCGCCGACGGGGCGGGGTGCTCAATCTCAGTTCCGTGGCCGGGTTCCTTCCCGGGCCTTACATGGCCCTGTACTTCGCTAGTAAAGGTTTCGTGCGCGTCTTCTCAGAGGCGCTTCACCAGGAATTGCGCCGAACCGGTGTGACGGTCACATGCGTGGCACCAGGCCCGGTGTCGACGGAGTTTCTCGCAAGGTCAGGCGCCAATCAGACGGTGCTCTTCAACATCTTGCCCAAAGTGGATCCGGAGTATGTGGCCGAACGGGCGTGGCGAGGGTTCAAATCCGGACGTCGCCTCGTCGTGCCGGGAATCTCGGCCAAGTTGGCTGCCCTTGCGGCATCGCTCCTGCCTTCCGCAGCGCTGCTGCCCCTGGTTGGCCGGCTGCAACGCGGTGGCAATGATCAATGTCCTTGCGGTTCAGGTATGAAGTTCAAGAAATGCTGCGGTACCCGCCAGTTTCAGCTGCGCCGGGGCCCTCGGGGAATTATCCCCTGACCGGACCAGCACGCCACCGAAAAACCTCATTGAAGCAAGAGACCGCTCACCGATGACGGGCCGTTAAGCATGTTCATGGCATAGAGGAGAATCCCTCCATCTCTGAACAGCGCTCTGCGGAGCGGTCATTGGACCGTTGGAGCCGTTTCCAACAAAGCCTTTGAAATGATTGGCGCTGTCGAACTCCGTTAACGCCCCATCAAGGTTAATGCATCATCGTGCCTCTCCAGTGGGGTCCGTTGCGTTTCTGGAGAGTTCCGTGCATCGACGTGTTTTGAAGCGGCTTGTCGCTTTCGCCGGTGAGAAAAGACGTTCCTTTCTGTCTCCTCTGGTCATTGGACTTGGCATTTGGGTCGGCTTTCCCAATGTCATTGCCTACCAGGACATGACGAGCCTGATTTCGGGCCTCAAGGCGCCGAACGCCCGCTGGAACGCCTATGTCGAGAAATCCGTCGCCGGCTCGGTCCATGCCGCCGAAATGCCTTTCCTCGATTCCGACACCACCGGCTCGATCTCGGGTTCGGGCGTCCGGTTGCCAGGCATCGGCGCGGTGTCATTTCGCGGCAAGGGCAGCGTGGCCAGCACCACGCCCGACGAGGACCGCATCATGCGCGCCGACAAGAAGGGCCGTATCATCATCGTCTCGCCGGTCGCGCCGCCGAAGAACTTCAACGCCGGCTCGGTTTTCGAGCGCACCTCCTCGCTGCTTCGCCCGAGCATGGACAGCGGGCTGAAAATGGCATTCGCCAGGCCCGAGATCAAAGGCAAGGAGATCCAGATTGCCGCCGCGTTTCATAGGCGCGTCGACAAGAAGGCGGATCCTGGCGTGCCGGCCATGCTGGCCGCGCTGGTCAACAACGATCGTCCCGACGTCCTAGCGACCGCCTACGCGGCGGCCGCGCCCGACTATGCCCAGGCTTCGCCCTTCGAGGCCCTGCTTCAGGACGAGAAGCCGAACGATGGCCGTTTCATTCCGCCGGTGGCCAAGGGCGATCATCCGTGGATGCAAACTCCGCTGCCGGCGAGCGTCTTCTCCAAGGCGGAACAGACTTGCCTCGCCAACGGCATCTATTTCGAGGCGCGCGGTGAATCCGTGCGCGGCCAGGCCGCCGTCGCCCAGGTCATCCTCAACCGCGTTCGCAATCCGGCCTATCCGAACTCGATCTGCGGCGTCGTCTACCAGAACGACAAGTGGTTCAACCGTTGCCAGTTTTCCTTCGCTTGCGACGGCAGAAAAAAACGCATCCAAAGCCCAGCCCACTACAAGACCGCGCAGGATATCGCCATGGCAGTCACTGCCGGCAAGATCTTTATCCCGGAAGTCGGATCGTCGACCCATTATTACGCCAACTACGTCAACCCGGGTTGGGCGCGGACGATGAAAAAAATGACGAAGATCGGCCTGCACATCTTCTATCGCACCTATGGCGGCGGCTGGAGCTGAGCGCTCCGGCAAGGCCCGGGCGCGGTCGATCGAAGACCCGTCGCCGCAGGGATTCGGTCACGGTACGCCAGCGGCGGCAGCGGGCACGATGTCGCACCCTAGCAAGCCATTGATTTAATTAGAGAAAATACTTGAGGCTGAAGTCCCGCCCGTGGCTTGACGGGCGCGGACCCTCTAACTATGTTGCCGGCGACTTAAGAGCGGACGGACGGTGACGATCTGATCGGGCAAGGGGGTTGCGATGGCCGACAAGAATGGGCCAGACGGAACCGGAGAAACCGGCCGCGGCAAACAGCGTCAAGCCGACATCCGCGACGACGATCTTGAGCGCCGCCGGCGCGACCTTGAAGCATCGCTTGCGACAAGGCGGCCGGACCGGCTCGAGGGGAAAGACGACGCGAAGGCGGGCAGTGCGGCCGGATATGGCCAGGCGCTCAAGCTGTCCAGCGAGTTCATCGCCGGGATAGTGGTTGGTGCTGGTCTCGGCTGGATCATCGACCGTGTGGCGGGGACATCGCCATGGGGTCTGATCGTTTTTTTGCTGCTGGGGTTTGGCGCCGGCGTGCTCAATGTCCTGCGCTCCGCAGGGCTTATGGCGGAATTCGGACAGGGCGACAAAACCCACGATCCGAAAGAATGAACTTGAGGCGCCGTTTGCCGGCGCAGTGAACAGGACACTAAAGCCGCGTTCGGCTTTGATGGGGATTTAAAGTGGCTGCTGACAAGGTCGATCCGATTCACCAGTTCCATATCAGCAAGCTGATTCCGATCGAGATCGGCGGCTACGACCTGTCGTTCACCAATTCGGCGCTCTTCATGGTCGCGACCGTCGCCGTTGCGTCGGCGTTCCTCTATCTCAGCACCTCGAGCCGCAGTCTCGTCCCCACCCGTCTTCAGTCGGTCTCGGAGATGGCCTACGAATTCGTCGGCAACATGCTGAGGGACGCAGCCGGAACGCAAGGCATGAAGTTCTTCCCCTTGGTATTTTCGCTGTTCATGTTCGTGCTCGTTGCCAATCTGCTCGGCCTTTTCCCGTATTTTTTCACCGTCACCAGCCACATCATCGTCACGTTCGGCCTTGCCGCGCTGGTGATCGGAACCGTCGTCGTCTATGGCTTCATGAAGCACGGCCTCGGTTTCCTGAAACTGTTCGTCCCGCATGGCGTGCCGATTTATCTGCTGCCGCTGGTGGTGCTGATCGAGGTGATTTCCTTCGTCTCGCGCCCGGTCAGCCTCTCGGTTCGTCTGTTTGCCAATATGCTGGCCGGCCACATCACGCTGAAGGTGTTCTCGGGCTTCGTGGTGAGCTTGAGCGCGCTTGGCACGCTCGGCATTGCGGGATCGGTCCTGCCGCTGGCGATGGCCGTGGCGCTGACGGCGCTAGAATTGCTGGTCGCCTTCCTGCAGGCGTACGTCTTTGCCGTGCTGACCTGCATGTATCTGAACGACGCCCTGCATCCCGGGCACTGACGCCCAGGCTGGCCAAGAGTTTCGGCATTGCTGCCGGATGGAATTGCAACGGAATTTTAGATCCAAAGGAGTTGAACACATGGAAGCAGAAGCAGCAAAGTTCATCGGCGCCGGCATCGCATGCCTCGGCATGGGTGGCGCCGGTATTGGCCTCGGCAACATCTTCGGCAGCTATCTGGCGGGCGCGCTGCGCAACCCGTCGGCCGCGGATGGCCAGTTCGGCCGCCTGATCTTCGGCTTCGCCGTGACCGAAGCGCTGGGCATCTTCTCCCTTCTCATCGCGCTTCTGGCCCTGTTCGGCTGAGCCCCTGTTCGGCTAACATTGGGAATTGGACGGGCCGGCCGCAATCAGCGGCAGGCCTGATATCAGGGGATAGTCCATGTTCGTGACATCTGCCTTTGCGCAAGAGTCCGCGCCCGCCGTCGAAGGCGGCCATACCGGCACGGAAGGCGATACGCATTCCGGCACCGGCGTGCCTGCCGAGGCGCACGGCGTGTTCCCGCCATTCGATCCCGCGACATTCCCGTCGCAGCTTCTGTGGCTGGCGATCACCTTCGGGCTGTTCTACCTGTTCCTGAAGAAGGTGGTGATGCCGCGTGTCGGCGGCATCATCGATGTCCGCAACGACCGCATCACGCAGGATCTCGACCATGCCGCCAGGCTGAAGGGCGAGGCCGATGCCGCCGTTGCCGCCTATGAGCAGGAACTGGCGGAGGCCAAGACCAAGGCCAATGCGATCGGCCAGCAGGCCAACGATGCCGCCAAGGCGGAAGCCGAGGCCGCCCGCAAGAAGGTCGAGGCTGCTCTCGACCAGAAGCTTGGCGAAGCCGAGGCTCGCATTTCATCCATCAAGGCCAATGCCATGAAGGAAGTCGGCACGATCGCCGAGGACACCGCTTCGGCCATCGTCGAGGCGCTTGTCGGCGGCAAGGCCAGCAGGGCCGAGATCGCGGCAGCCGTCAAATCCGTGGCCCGGTGAGGAGCGCATCATGGACGCCACATCACTCGCGACACTTTGGGCCACCGTTGCCCTCGTCATTTTCCTGGCCATTGCCGTCTACATCAAGGTGCCTAAGCTGATCGCCAAGGCGCTCGACGCCCGCGCCGACAAGATCAGCAATGAGCTTGAGGAAGCGCGCCGGCTGCGCGAGGAGGCCCAGCAATTGCTCGGCCAATACCAGCGCAAGCGCAAGGAAGCCGAGCAGGAGGCCGCCGACATCGTCGCCGCCGCCAAGCGCGAGGCCGACATGCTGGCTGCCGAGGCGCACAAGAAGACTGAGGACTATGTCGCCCGGCGCACCGCACTTGCCGAACAAAAGATCGGTCAGGCCGAGCGCGAGGCGATCAGCGAGGTGCGCGCCAGCGCCGTCGATATTGCCGTCGAAGCCGCACGCACGTTGCTCGCCGGCAAGATCGACGCAAAGGCCGGAGCCGACCTGTTCAAGGCATCGCTTCAGGACGTGAAGTCAAAGCTGAATTAAGCGATTTTATCGAGAAATTCATCGAAAGCCGCCTGGGAAACCTGGCGGCTTTTTTGCGTGCGATAGTGGAGCTCGCCGAAGCGGCGAAGAAGCTAATCTCCCTCCTTGAGGGGGAGATGGCCGGCAGGCCAGAGGGGGTAGCCGCGCGTGAGGCGTCACCTTCTCTTTCGTCCCAAATCGCCGTCGCCAGCCGAGGCGACCCCCTCTGTCGCCTTCGGCGATATCTCCCCCTCAAGGGGGAAGATTGGCGCTCGCCTCAATCAGGCCCGAAAGGCCCTCTTCATCGAGCACCTCGGTTCCGCCAAGCCGGAACGGTGCGAAGGACGCGCGGTGCAGCCGCGCCACCGGTCCATGCATCTCGATCGCGGTGCGGTGACGGACCGTGGCATACCCCATATGGAGTTCGAACCCGTAATGCGCGTGATGGCTCCCGCAGCCGCACATCATCCGGTCTCGCATCACCTTGGCGATGATCGAGGCGGCGGCGATCGACTGCGAGCGCTGGTCGCCCTTGACCAGCGCTCGGCCTTGGCATGGCAGTCCGGGTGGCACGTCGCGCCCGTCGGCCAGGGCCAGCTTTGGCTGCACCGAGAGCCCGACCAATGCGCGACGCATCGCCTCCAGGCTGGCCTTGAGAATATTGCTGCCATCGATACCTTCCGCGCTGACCGAAGCCATCGACACGCCAAGAGCGGAGCCGAGGATTTTCAGGAACAGCGCCTCGCGCTGCAGGTGGCTGAGGCGCTTGGAATCGTCGAGGCCGTCGGGAATGTTGGCGGGATCGAGCACCACCGCTGCCGCAACGACCGGCCCGGCGAGCGGACCGCGGCCGGCCTCGTCCATTCCCGCCACCGGCCACAGGCCTTCAGCCATCGCCTTCGTCTCGAAGGAGAAATCGGGTCTCTCAACGATTTCGAAGAGAAGCGGAGAATCAGAACGCGCGCGAGCCATGTTGCGGCGAGGTTCGCATCGGCTCCGATTCTCCGCAAGCCCCTCCGGGTCGGGTGAGGCACCGGACCCGGAGGGCACCGTCTGCAAGCCCGGGGACAGGACAGGCCGGACGGGATTTTTCACGTGCCGCCGGCAGCGGCGGCACACGATGTCTTCAAAGCAGCATCAGTTGCTCGGTTGCCTTGGCGGCGACGACGAACTGGTCGGTCCTGAGCGACCGCCGCTCGGCATTGAGGCCAAGCCGTTTGGCGGCGATCTCGAAGCGCCGGCCGATCTGCCAGGCATAGGGGCCAGAGCCTTTCATGCGCTTGCCCCATTCCGAATCGTAATCCTTGCCGTCGCGCATCGAGCGGATCAGCGACATCACGTGACGGTAGCGGTCGGGATAATGGCGCAGCAGCCAATCCTTGAAGATCGGCGCGACCTCCAGCGGCAGGCGCAGCAGGACGTAGCCCGCCTCACGCGCGCCCGCCGCGTAGGCCGAATCGAGGATGCGTTCCATCTCCTGATCAGTCAGGCCGGGGATGATCGGAGCGACCATGACCGAGGCTGGAATGCCGGCATCCGAAAGCTGCCTGATCGCCTCCAGCCGCTTGGCCGGCGTCGACGCGCGCGGTTCCATCGTTCTGGCCAGCATGCGATCGAGCGTCGTCACCGACAGCGCCACCTTGGCCAGCCCTCGTTCGGCCATGCGCGACAGAATGTCGATGTCGCGCGTCACCAGCGCGGATTTGGTGACGATGCCGACCGGATGGCCGCGCGCCTCCAGCACTTCGAGGATCTCGCGCATGATCCGGTACTGCTTCTCGATCGGCTGGTAGGGATCGGTGTTGGTGCCGATGGCAATGGTGCGCGGCTGATAGCCGTCCTTCGACAGTTCCTTGTCGAGCAGCCGCGCCGCATCCGGCTTGGCGAAAAGCTTCGATTCGAAATCCAGCCCCGGCGACAGGCCCATGAAGCTGTGCGTCGGCCGCGCGAAGCAATAGACGCAGCCATGCTCGCAACCGCGATAGGGATTGATCGAACGGTCGAAAGAAATGTCGGGCGATTCGTTGCGGGTGATGATGGTGCGCGGCTTCTCGACCTGCACCTCGGTCTTGAACGACGGCAGCTCCTCCAGCGAATTCCAGCCATCGTCGAACACATGCCGGCTGACCGGTTCAAACCGGCCGGACGGATTGATGCCGGCTGACCGGCCGCGATTGCGCTCCGGACGGATACGGACGCCACTCTGCTCGATCATTGCATTGGCCATCTCGGCTCTTCCAGCCCCGAAGGCAGCAATGTCGGCACGTACGATCTGTTCCATTTTCGCCCTCTCCCAGGGACTGTCGGCTGGCTGTCGAATCGCTCTGGTCATGAAAATAATCCTATTTTATCGACGGGAACAAATCAAGAACATTTTTATGATGCGTCGCAAAAACTGGCGCTGCGCCCGGCTTTCAGCTATTCGGCTAACGATGCTCAGCGTTCTCATCCAGACCCTGAACGACGAAGAGAGACTTGCCCGCACACTCGCCTCGCTGATCGGCGGCGCGGTCGAGGGCGTGGTGCGCGATGTCATCGTCTGCGACACCGGCTCGACGGACCAGACGCACCGCGTTGCCGAACATGCCGGCTGCCTTTATTTGGCGAGCGGCGGCATTGCTGCCGGCATCAGGCAGGCCAAGGGCGACTGGCTGCTGCTGCTGGAGCCGGGCGCGCGATTGGCGGAGGGCTGGATCGACGAGGTCGTCGCCCACACCGCCAGGCAAACCATGCCGGCGCGGTTCTCACGGGCGCACGGCAGCCGCGTGCCGTTCCTGTCGCGGGTCTTTTCGGGAAACCGGGCACTGGCCGAAGGGCTGGTGATCAGCAAGCGTCAGGCCGCGGCCTTAGCGAAAAACGCCCGTAGCGCCGAAGCCATCGCCCGCGGCCTCGCGACCAAGAGGCTCGACGCCGAGATCTGGGTGGCGCCTGTGAAGTGAGGGGCTTCCCTCTACGGTAAGCGGGCGAGGGAAGAGCGCGTCCTCCGCTGGGATGAGGCGGCGCGCAAGTCGCGGGCGGAAAGCGGCTTGGTGGAAGCCGTATTGGCGCGACACTCCTGCGAGGAATGCATATGCTTGTCGTCCTGCGGGAAACTCGCGATACTCGGCGACATTTCGGGGAGATCGCAGATGAATGTATCCAAATTCGTTCGTATCGTCTTGCTCGGAGCCGGTTGGTCAGTGCCGGCGATCGCTTTGGCGCAGGAATCGTCGCTTTGGTCGGTTTATGAGAATACGCTTAAATCGGCCAAGTACATCGATCTGACCCATGCCTTCGAGCCGGTGCAGCCCGTATGGCCGGGCTTCGCCAATGCCAAGTTCAAACCGACGGTCGCTGGGAAGGACATTGAGGGCTACGTCAAGGCCGGCGAAGAGTTCACCTACGACAAGCATGGCTTCGTTGCGAGCGGCTACGAGTTGTCGACGGACCAATATGGCACGCAGCTCGACCCACCCTCCCATTGGAACCCACTCGGTGCAACGATCAGCGACCTGCCGGCCACTTATGCCGTGCGGCCGCTCGTCGTGATTGACGTCAGCGGCAAGGTGCAGACTGACGAAGGCTATCACCTCCAGGTCGCCGACATCGAAGAATGGGAAAAGGAGCACGGCCGCATACCGGAGGGGTCGGTCGTCTTCGTGCGTTCGGATTGGTACAAGAAATGGTCCGATGCCGCCCGCTTCAACCAGAAGCCGTTTCCAGGCGTCAGTTTGGACGCGCTGAAGTTCCTGCATCTGGAGCGGAAGATTCTGTTCCATGGTCATGAGCCGCTCGACACCGACACCACGCCCAATCTCGAGGGCGAACATTGGCTGCTTCACAACGATTTCACGCAGGCAGAAGGGGTTGCAAATCTCGACAAGGTGCCAGAGGCCGGGGCGTTGGTTACAATCGGCTTTGCCAAGCCGCTTGGCGGGTCAGGCGGATATGCACGTTATATCGCTATTGCACCCGCCGATTGGACGGAGGGCGTTTCGGTCACCGAAGCGCCTGGTGTGCCGCTTTCCCGGCAGAAGGCGCCGCTCAAGCGCGACGACAACGGCGTCTTCCGCCCGACGCCCTGATCACTGGCGATGTCGGTCGGGAGGCCAGCATGGCGTGTCCCATCCCACGCAATTTGTTGCGAAAGCCGTGACAGAAGGTCCAGACGATCAGTTTTTCCGCGCTCGCGAAAACGTGACTGTTCCGACGATAGCCATCACGGTTGCTAGCGCTATCGTGCATGAGCGCGCCGATCCTGCCACGGGAGGCAGTCATGCTCCGCCTATCTGCCGCCGTTCTGCTGACCCTGGCTTTCTGGTCATTCGCCGCGTCGGCCCAGGAAGAGCCGCCGCCGTCGAGATGCATTGCGATCGCCCAAGCGCTGCCGTCGGCCACCTATGCCAGCTTCACGGCGCCAAAGGGGCAGACGCCTTTGCTGGCCCAGGCCTTCGTCGACGGCGACGTTACGATCACCTATGCCGGCCATTCGACCTACGTCATAGAGACGCCCGCCGGCGTCAGGATCGCCACCGACTTTTCCGGCGTCTACGGCGCTGACCCGCTGCCGCGCGTGGTGACCATGAACAAGGCCCACCGCACCCATTATTCGAACCATCCGGATCCCGCCATCGAATATGTGCTGCGCGGTTGGAACCCGGATGGCGGTCCGGCGCGCCACGCCCTTGTCGTCGACGATGTCTACATCCGCAACGTGCCCACGGACATCCGAAATGGCGGCGATCTCGGCAAGGACGGCAATTCCATCTTCATCTTCGAAGTGGCGGGGCTCTGCATCGGCCATCTCGGCCATCTGCACCACCGGCTGGAGGACGCGCATTACGGCGCCATCGGCAGGCTCGACATCCTTATGGTGCCTATCGACGGCGGCATGACGCTGTCGCTCGACCGGATGACCGAAATCACCGCGCGGCTCTATTCCTCGATGATCCTGCCGATGCATCGCCATGCCACCGCGATCAGCGAATTCACCGGCAGGATGGGCGACGATTTCGCGGTGGAATTCCTCTCCGGCCGGTCGCTGACGGTTTCGCTGAAGACCCTGCCCGACCGGCCGACGATCATCATTCTCGACGGGGTTTGATCGCTTCGTCGCGATCTTCTCCGCCGCGCGCGGCCTCTTCGTTCCACCTCGCTCGAAACACTCGCTGTCGCGAAATCAACGAGCGTTAATGCTCCGTCAAGCTTGCCAAAAAGTTTGCGACAGCTCCTTTCATTGTGCATTGCACAAAATCTGACCGGGGGTTACCATTCCTTTGATGCGGGCGGGTCGGTTATGGGTAACGCCTGAGCGGTGAGCGGCCGACGCTTCGTCGACGCTGCCCTCATAGCTGAGGATCCTGATGGCCCTTTCAAGCCCTGACAAATCCGGTGCTGCAAGCCTCGAGTCGATCGCTCGAAACGGCAGCCTGCTGCGCCGCATTGCCGTGCGGATTCCAACCTATCTGTCGGATGTTCGCGAGAATCCGGCATGGCTGCCGATGTTCATGCTGGCGCGCACCATGCCGGGGCGGCGGTTGCATTGGCGTGGCGCAAAACCGGTTCGACCGGCACAAAATGCTGAGGAGACGATGTTCACCGGCGTCGATCGTGATGCCGTGGTCGGCGCGCTCCGCTCGGACGGCCTCTTTTCCGGGCTTGCCCTGCCGTCGTCGGTCCACCAGGAGATCGCCAGCTTTGCGCAGCGCACGCCTTGCTTCGGCAATTTCGACCGACGGCTGGAGTTCCTGCCGGCCGAGCACGCAGGAGCCGAGAAGCACTTCGGCCGTCCCTTGCTCAGCGGCCACTTTTTCGAGCGGGTTCTCGACTGCAATGCTGCGCTTACCGTGCAGCGCGATCCGCTGCTTCTCGACATCGCCGCCCATTACCTCGGCAGCCAGGCGAAGCTGATCACCACACGCGTCTGGTGGAGCTTTCCGACGAGCTCCGTCTCCGACGCCGAGAAGAACCTGGCGTCGCTTGGCAAATACCACTTCGATCTCGACGATTGGCGGATGCTGAAATTCTTCTTCTATCTCAATCCGGTCGATGCCGAGACTGGTCCGCATGTCTATGTCCGCGGCAGCCACAACCGCCGCGCCCTCAAGCACCAGTTGACGCTCCTCGTCGGACATCCCGCGGAAGAGGTTCTGAACGTCTACGGCGCGCAGAGCCCGATTACGCTGACTGGTGAGGCAGGTTTGGGCTTTGTCGAGGATCCCTTCGGCTTCCACATGGGCACCGTGCCGACGCGCAAACCGCGGCTGATGATGGAAGTCGGCTTCGGGGTCTCGCTGCCCTCGCGCCGGCGCTTCCACGGCGAGCCGGTTATTCGCTGATTTTTGGCGCTGATTTTTGGCCCGAAACAGCCTTTTGGAACCTGGCCTAACTTGTCTTGGTGCCGCCGCGTCGCAGATGCTCGTCCAGGCGCGGCATGATCTCGACGAAGTTGCAGGGCATGTGCCGATAGTCGAGCTGCGGCTTCAGAATGCCGTCCCAGGCGTCCTTGCAGGCGCCGGGCGAACCCGGCAGCACAAAAACGAAAGTCGCGTTGACGATGCCGCCGGTCGCCCGGCTCTGGATCGTCGAAGTGCCGATCTTGTCGTAGGAAATGCGGTGGAACACTTCGGAAAAGCCATCCATGCGCTTTTCGAAGATCGGCTCCAGCGCCTCCGGCGTCACATCGCGACCGGTAAAGCCGGTGCCGCCGGTGGTGATGACGACATCGATCGCTTCGTCCCTCGACCAGCCCAGAACCTTATCTCGAATTTTCTCGCGGTCGTCGGTGACGATGTCGCGGGCGGCCAGGATATGGCCGGCCTCCACGATGCGGTTGGCCAGCGTCTCGCCGGATTTGTCGTCGGCGAGGCTGCGTGTATCGGAAACGGTCAGCACCGCGATGCGCACGGGAATAAAGGAACGGCTCTCGTCAATCCTGGCCATGCGTGTCAGCCTCCGATGTCATGCTACGCGTTGCGGCGACGAACCAGTCGGGATGGCGGCTGCGGATGTCGACGGCCGCGCGCTTGGCGACATTGCCGGTCTCGAACAGCCCGAAGCAGGTCGCACCGGAACCCGACATCCGCGCGAACCCCGCTCCGGCCTTGTTGAGCACCGAAAGCGCCTTGCCGATAGCGGGTTCGATCGCCCGCGCCGCGGGCTCGAGATCGTTGCGCGTGATCTCCAGCCAGTTGCGGATGCTGTGGAAGTCGAGCGTGCGCGGCAGCGGCGGCAGCCCCTCATTGTCGCGATCAGAAAGCGCATTGAACACCTCGGCCGTGGAGATGGCAGTGCCGGGATTGACGAGAACCAGCCCGAGTGCGGGAAAGCCCGGCACGGCCGACAATTCGTCGCCAACGCCGCGCGCGACCAACGGCTTTGCCGTAAGGCACATGGGAACGTCGGCGCCCAGCGAGAGGCCGATCCGCGCCAGTTCGGCGTCGTCGAGGTCCAGTCTCCATGTCTCAGCCAACCCGCGCAGCACCGTTGCGGCGTCGCTCGACCCGCCGCCGACGCCGGAGGCGACCGGCAGGTTCTTTTCGAGCCTGATGGCGACCGGCGGTGTGTGCCGCTGACCAGCCTGCTTTCGCAACGCGTCGCGTGCTTTCGCGACCAGGTTGCTTTCGTCGAGCGGGACCGCGGAGGCGTATCGGCCCGACACAGAAAACCCGTCGCTGTCCGCAAGCTCGATCTCGACCTTGTCGCCGAAGCGCGTGAACACTGCCAGGCTCTCGATCATGTGATAGCCGTCGGCGCGCCTGGTGGTGACGTGCAGCGCGAGATTTATCTTGGCATGCGCATGCAATGCCCGGACGGGGATGCCGGAATCCACTGTTTCAGTCGCGAGCGGGATGATGTCAGTCCTTGGCCAGACGGTATTCGCCGGTCTTCGGGTCCTTGACCAGCGTGCCCATTGTGCCGTTGGTCGCCTGCTTTTCGGTGCGCCGTATCTTGGCCGTCACGCGCTCGGCTTCCCTGACAAAGGAGCGATAGCCGAAATAGGCGAGCAGGCCGACTGCGATGAAGAAAATGGTCTGTGGCATGTCAAACTCCCTCGCAAGGTCGGCTACGGCGGCCGGTCGGGTCGGTCAAGCTTTTAAGCTAAACGCTTTTACCGGTTTTTCAAAGCCCGAAGCGCGCCCATAGCGCGCGCTCTTCCGCCGCATCGATCACGCCGCTTGCGGCAGCCGCAGCGATCTCAGTCGCCGAAAAACCCCCTCTGCTCGAGCCGAACCAGCCGAACCGGCCGAACAGGCCGCGCGGCGCCGTGATCAGTTTGAGCTGGGTTTTTGGCCCGAAGCGGGTCTTCAGCACGCTGCGCATATCGCCGAGCGCATCGACAAGGCCGAGTTCCAGCCCCTTCTTACCGGTCCAGAACAGGCCGGTGAACAGGTCCGGGTCGTCCTTGAGCTTGGGGCCGCGCCGGTCCTTGACGAGATCGATGAAGGTCTCGTGGACATCGAGCTGCAGCGCCTTCAGCCGCTCGATATCTTCCTTCCTCTCGGGCTTGAACGGATCGAGCACCGCCTTGTTCTGGCCGGCAGTATGGACGCGGCGCTCGACGCCGATCTTCTTCAACAGCTCGGGAAAGCCGAACGAGGCCGACACCACGCCGATCGAACCGACGATGGAGGACGGATCGGCAAAGATCTCGTCGCCGGCGATCGCGATCATGTAGCCGCCCGAAGCCGCCACGTCCTCGACAAAGACCAGAACCTTTTTGTTCTTCTCGGTCGCCAGGTCGCGGATGCGTCTGAAGATCAGCCGCGACTGCACTGGCGAGCCGCCTGGCGAATTGATCGAAATGGCGACCACGGGCGCATCGAAGGAAAACGCCTTCTCGATAGGGCCGGCAGTGGACGCGAGCGACAGGCTCGGCCGGAACTGGCCGCCGCCGGGCATGATCGTGCCGTGCAGCCGGATGACGGGAATGACGACGATGTCGGAGCGCCAGGATTTCGGTAGCAGGCGGTTGAGGAAGCGTTTCACGGGGTCTCCGGTCAAATTGGCTTGAAGGCATGTAGGGATTCGCCGGCCAACGGCAATGCCGCGCCGCCGGCCGATAGAAAAAGGCTCAGTCGCCGAACAGCGAAGCCAGCCCGTTGTTGATCATCTCGGTCCGCTCGGTCGGGGCGTCGCCCGATCGTGCATGCAGCATCAGCGGCGGGCGGATCGACAGCTTTCCGCGTGCGCCGAGTATTGCCCTGACGACAATGCGGATCGCCGCTGCCTCGGGGCGAGGGTGGACGGCCAGCATCTCGGCGTCGCCGAAGCGGCCCGATATCGCATCGAGGATGGCGCCGAGTTGATCGGGCCTGGCAATCACGGCAAGACCGCCGCGCGGCCTGACCACGGCAGCCGCACTTCGGATCCAGCTGTCGAACAGCCCATCTTCCATAACATGCGCCGCCTTCCTGAGCGGGTCGGGCGTGGCGCGATCCTCGGCGGCGTTGAAGGGCGGGTTCATGATGACGAAATCGAAGGAGTTGTCGGCAAGCCCACTGGCTGTTCGCGCTTGACCCGACAGCGCGACGTCGGCCGCGAGCACCGAGGCGCGGTCGTTGAGATGCGCATTGCCGGGGTGGGCAAGCGTCGTCGCGGCGAAGGCAGCCATCTCCGGAGACCGTTCGATGAGCACGGCCTCGGCATCAGGACAGCGCGACAGCACGGCCAGGCCTGCGGCGCCAGCACCCGCGCCGAAATCGGCAAGGCGCCCCGCGAAGGCGGACGGCACGGCAGCGGCCAGCATCATGGCGTCCATGCCGGCGCGATGGCCGGCCTGTTTCGGCTGCACCAGCCAGAACCGCCCGCGATGGAAGGCATCGACCGTATGGGCCGGCGTGTCCTGGACAAAGGTGGCGCGCGCCGCGGACATTATGTCTGGCGCATCTCGTTGGCGATGCCGGCATCCGTCAGGATGCGCCGCGCCGCATCGGCTTGGTCGGCGTCGACCATGATGCGCCGAGGCAGGATGCCGATCGAACCGTCGAGCACGCTCATGTTCTGGTCGGCGACGAAACAGCCGATGCCGGCATCGCGCATCAGCGATTCGACAAAGGAGATGATTACGGCATCGTTGGTGCGGATAAGCTCTATCATCGGACGAAACTCGCAGGTTGCAGCGTCTATGTAAACGTGGGTGGCTTCCGTCGCCACCTCGACCGCGCCAAATCGCCTCTTGCCGTGCCTGTGGGTACCGCCCTAGAGTCTGCAGCGGTATCGGGGTGCCGTCGTGCGCGTGACTTAAGACGGGAGTTTGTCGTGGGTGTCGTTCTCAACATCGAAAACGGGAAGCGGGAAGCCGCATCCATCAAGGATCTCATCGATCTGACTTCGGCCGATATGGGGCGCGTCAACAAATTGATCCTGTCGAAGGCCGGTTCCGACGTCGAGATGATCCCGGAGATTGCCAACCATCTGATCTCTTCGGGTGGCAAGCGGCTGAGGCCGATGCTGACGCTCGCCTCAGCCCAGATGTTCGGCTATTCCGGCGAAGGCCATGTCAAGCTCGCCACATCAGTCGAGTTCATGCATACCGCCACGCTGCTCCACGACGATGTCGTCGACGAGAGCGGCATGCGGCGCGGCAAGAAGACCGCCCGCATGATCTGGGGCAACCAGGCGAGCGTGCTGGTCGGCGATTTCCTGCTCGGCCAGGCTTTCCGCATGATGGTCGATGTCGGTTCGCTGGAAGCGCTCGATATCCTGTCCAGCGCCGCCTCGATCATTGCCGAGGGCGAGGTGATGCAGCTCGCCGCCGCCAAAAACCTCGAAACCACCGAGGATGAACATTTCGCGGTGATCAAGGCCAAGACCGCGGCTCTGTTCTCGGCCGCCGCCGAGGTCGGTCCGGTCATCGCCCAGGCGACGCGAAACGATCGCGCGGCGCTGCGCTCCTATGGCATGAATCTCGGGCTTGCCTTCCAGCTGATCGACGATGCGCTGGATTATGGCGGCACCAGCAAGGATCTGGGCAAGAATGTCGGCGACGACTTCCGCGAAGGCAAGGTGACGCTGCCGGTGATCCTCGCCTACCGGCGCGGCACCAAGGCCGAGCGCACCTTCTGGAAGCGCGCCATCGAGGACAATGTCACCGACGACGCCGCGCTGGAAAAGGCGCTCGGGTTGATGACCCGCCACGGCGCGATCGCCGACACTATCGGGCGCGCCGGCCATTTCGGCGAGATCGCCCGCGACGCGCTGGCGCCGCTCGAAGCGACGCCGCAGAAATCGGCGCTGATCGACGTCATCGATTTCTGCATCAGCCGGGTGAACTGAGCGGCAGCGCCGGCATTCGGCCGGCACGGCGCTCCGATTGGAGTTCCGACTCGTGATTTGAAGCTACCTAAAACGACCTCAAACACCGAACTTCTTGGTTTCTGGCAGCGTTATGGATGATGCCAAGACGAACCACGGTACTCGGTCTTCAAGCGCAAGAGCACTCCACAAGCGTGGCCAGGAAGCTCTTTCGAGGGTGCCAAAAATTTGTCTGCTAGCCCACCGCGCCACTCTCGGCGAAAATCTGCGCGGCATCGGGGCGCCGGTTCTGCAGCAGGACAACGGCAGCGCGCCAGGCCGGCAAAGCGCGGTCGACGGTCGCAGTTGGGCCCTCCTAGCGTGGTTTTTAATCGCGTGACCCGATTGTGAATTCGGGCCGGGTTGAAGCATGACCCCAAAAAGGCCATGCTTTGCCTGGAAAGATCGAGTCTACGGCGATCCCGCTGACGCGGGCATGGCTTTGACTGAAAGGGATACGATGCGGCAAGGATGTGCGCGCTGGCTGACAGGGCTGGCAATTGTGACGGGCATGGCGATCTCCGGTCTGCCTGCCTACGCCAAAGAGACCACCGAGCCAGTCAATATCACATCGTTCTCGGGGGCCTATCTTGCCGCGCGGGTCGCCGAAGGCGACAATGATCTCGACAGCGCCATCGCCTATTACAAGCAGGCGCTCGCCTTCGCTCCCGGTGATACCTCATTGCAGCAGAGCCTGATGCTGTCGCTGATCGCGCAAGGGCGCTTCGAAGAATCCTTGGTCTATGCCGACAAGCTCAAGACGGTTCCCGACGTCGAGCGGTTCTCGCGCCTGGCGCTGGCCGTCGGCTCCTTTCAAAAAAAGGATTTCACCAAGGCCGAATACTGGCTCAAGCTTTCGCTCGAATCCGATCTCGACCGGCTGATCTCCGGCGTTATGACCGGCTGGGCCAAGCAGGGCGCCGGCGACCCCAGCGAGGCCATGGCCTCCATCGACAGGCTGCAGGGTCCGGACTGGTTCGGCCTCTTCAAATCCTTCCATCGCGCGCTGATTGCCGACGCGTCGGGCCTGCCCGAAAAGGCGGACGCGATCTACGCCGCCACCTTGCAGGACACCGCGACCGGCGCCGCCGCGCCCGAAACCTGGATGCGCAATGCGCAGGCCTATGCCTCCTTTCTTGCCCGCAAGGGCGACAAGGACAAGGCGCTGTCCGTGCTCGATCAGGCCGAGGCATTTGCACCCGGCAAGGTCGAGATATCAGCGCTTCGCGACAGGATCACCAAGGGCGAGAAGGTCGAACCCTTCGTTGCCGGCCCGTCCGACGGCGCCTCGGAAATTCTGCTCGATCTCGCCACTGCGCTCAATCGCGGTGGCGGCGAGCCGTTCGTCCGCCTCTATCTGCAATATGCCCTGGCACTGCGGCCCGACAGCGACGCGGCCCTTGTCCAACTCGCCGCCGTTTCCGAGCAGTTGAAGGACGGCGAGGGCGCCATCGCCTTCTATCGCCGTATCCCGGCCAGTTCGCCGCTGAAGCCGCTTTCGGAACTGCAGCTCGGCCTCAACCTTGCCGATCTCGACCGCTATGACGAGGCCATCTCTCATCTGAAGGCCCTCGTCGAAGCGCATCCCGACGATATGCGCGCCTATCAGGCGCTCGGTGGCGTCTATGCCTCGAAGGAGGCTTTCCGCTCCGCGGCCGGCCTCTATGACCAGGCGGTAGCGATGCTGAAGACCCCGACCCGCGCCGACTGGAATATTTTCTACCAGCGCGGCATCGCCTATGAGCGGCTGAAGGAGTGGCCAAAGGCCGAGCCGAATTTCCGCAAGGCGCTGGAATTGTTCCCCGACCAGCCGCAGGTTCTGAACTATCTCGGCTATTCCTGGGTGGACATGAACATCAACCTCGAGGAAGGCCTTCAGATGATCCAGAAGGCCGTCGACCTCAGGCCGAGCGACGGCTACATCGTCGATTCGCTGGGCTGGGCCTATTTCCGCCTGGGCAGGTTTGAAGACGCTGTGCGCGAAATGGAGCGTGCCGTGTCGCTGAAGCCGGAAGATCCGGTGCTGAACGATCACCTCGGCGATGCCTATTGGCGTGTCGGCCGCAGGCTGGAAGCGACCTTCCAGTGGAACCAGGCCCGCGACCTGAAGCCGGACCCCGACGTGCTCGCCGCCTTGCAGCAGAAACTGCTGAAGGGCCTACCGCCGATCGAATCCAACACGGCGCAGGAAACCCCGAAGGTCAAGCCCGAGCCGGCGCCCGCGCCAAAGGGCTGACCCTTCGCCTTGACGCTTGGCGGGCTGCGCTCTAGAGCCTGATCCCGAACCGAAGGTCAGCGCAGCAAAAAGTTGCAGACTTTTCGGGACAAGACCATGCGGCCTGATCCAACAGGTGCCGCATCCCGCCGCTCCGTCGAGGCCGCCGTGACCGTTGATATCCCAGCCCATATGCATCCCAGCCGCTCGTTCCAGGGGCTGATCCTGACCTTGCATAACTACTGGGCGGACTATGGCTGCGTCGTTCTCCAGCCCTATGACATGGAAGTCGGCGCCGGCACATTTCATCCGGCCACGACACTGCGCGCGCTCGGCCCAAAACGCTGGAACGCGGCTTATGTGCAGCCTTCGCGCCGGCCCAAGGACGGGCGCTACGGCGAGAACCCGAACCGGCTGCAGCACTATTACCAGTACCAGGTGATCCTAAAGCCGAACCCGCCCAATCTACAGGAGCTTTACCTCGGCTCGCTGGCGGCGATCGGCATCGACCCGCTTCTGCATGACATCCGCTTCGTCGAGGACGACTGGGAAAGCCCGACGCTCGGCGCGTGGGGGCTGGGCTGGGAGTGCTGGTGCGACGGCATGGAAGTGTCGCAGTTCACTTATTTCCAGCAGGTCTGCGGCATCGAATGCGCGCCGGTGGCGGGCGAGCTCACCTACGGGCTGGAGCGGCTGGCCATGTATGTGCAGGGCGTCGACAATGTCTACGACCTCAACTTCAACGGCCGCGAGGGCGCCGACAAGGTGACCTATGGCGACGTCTTCCTGCAGGCCGAGCAGGAATATTCGCGCCACAATTTCGAATTCGCCAATACGGCGATGCTGCTTCGGCATTTCGAGGACGCCGAAGCCGAGTGCAAGGCGCTGCTCAATGCCGGGCAAAATCACGCGCCCGACGCTTACAAAGACAATCCACTTTATGGCACGTTTGGCTCCCCACAACCGCACAGGATGGTCTTTCCAGCCTACGACCAGTGCATCAAGGCCAGCCATGTCTTCAACCTGCTCGACGCGCGCGGCGTGATCTCGGTAACCGAGCGGCAGAGCTACATCTTGCGGGTGCGCAACCTGGCGAAGGCCTGCGGCGAGGCGTTTTTGCTGACTCAGGCTGGCGGGCTGGCGGCTTAGCTCCAGAGGCCGTTCGCGATTTGGACCGAAGCGCTGATTGGCAATAACCCTTGGCTGCTGGAGCCAGCCATTGTCCGCAGCGCTTGTCTAACGCCAGGCATCGTGAACGTGCCATGAGCCTGCGCCGCGAAACAGGCGCTGAGCGCGAGGATCTGCAGGAATGTCGATGCCGTCTTCATGGTCGTTCAGCCAATAGTTCTCTGCCTGAGCGTGGGTCGCTTCAGCGCTGCGTTCGGTTCAAGGAAATGTTTGACTCAAGGACGGATGACCCCGCTTCGACCCGACAGGCAGCGGAATGTTTTTGGAAATCGTCGGTAGATGCGCCGATTGCATGGGGAAGGGTGACAGCGGCCAGCCGAGTTGCTATGCCCCGCCCGGACCATTATGCCGCGTGAGCACAATCAATGCCCGACCTGCTTTTAGAACTCCGTTCGGAAGAGATTCCCGCGCGCATGCAGCGCAAGGCGGCGGGCGACCTGAAGAAGATGATGACGGACGGTCTGGTCGAGGCCGGGCTGACGTATGAGGCGGCGCGCGAATATTGGACGCCGCGCCGGTTGGCGCTCGACATTCGCGGCGTGACCGCGCGCTCGAAGGACATCAGCGAGGAGATCAAGGGACCCTCGACCAAGGCGCCCGAACAGGCGGTCCAGGGTTTTCTGCGCAAGGCCGGTCTGTCCTCGATCGCCGAGGCGCATGTCCACGCCGATCCGAAGAAGGGCGATTTCTATGTCGCCCATATTGCGAAGCCGGGCAGGGCGGCTGAAGAAATCATCGCCGAGCTGGTGCCGGGCATCATCCGTGGCTTTCCATGGCCGAAATCGATGCGCTGGGGGCCGGCCTCGGCGAAACCCGGATCGTTGCGCTGGGTGCGGCCGCTGCAATCCATCCTCTGCACCTTCGGCCCGGAGACCGAAGAGCCGGTGGTGGTCGATCTCGAGATCGACGGCATCCGCTCGGGCAACGTCACCTACGGCCACCGTTTTCATGCGCCGGGCGCGATCACCGTGCGGCGCTTCGACGACTATGCCGCCAAGCTGGAGGCGGCTAAGGTCGTGCTCGACGCCGACCGGCGCAAGGAGATCATTCTTTCCGACGCAAGGAATCTCGCTTTCGCCAACGGGCTCGATCTGGTCGAGGACGAGGGCCTGCTCGAGGAAGTGTCTGGCCTTGTCGAATGGCCTGTCGTGCTGATGGGCGAATTCGAGCAGGACTTTCTCGCCATTCCGGCCGAGGTGATCCGGCTGACCATCCGCGCCAACCAGAAGTGCTTTGTGACGCGACCGCAGGACGTCGATGAAGCGCTTTCCAACCGCTTCATCCTGACCGCCAACATCGAGGCCAGGGATGGCGGCAAGGAGATCGCCCACGGCAACGGCAAGGTGGTGCGCGCCCGCCTCTCCGACGCGCTCTATTTCTGGAAGACCGACCAGGGCGATCTGCCTGATCTCGACCAGTTGCAGGCATCGGCCGAAAAGTTCAGGCTCGATCTCAAGAAGCCGCTCGACCAGCGCATGGCCCGCCTCGACCATCTCGGCGTCACCTTCCACGCGAAGCTCGGCACGCAGGGTGAGCGGATTGGGCGGATCAAGAGGCTGGCTGGCGAGATCGCTGACACGTTGTCGAAGCAGCCGAATTTCTTCGATGGCAAGCTTCTGTCCGCCGACGATCTGAACGTCGAGCAGAAATATCTCCGCGAGTGCGCCGAGCGTGCCGCCGTCCTGGCCAAGGCCGACCTCACCACCGAGGTGGTCGGCGAGTTCCCGGAATTGCAGGGCGCCATGGGTCGCAAATACGCGCTGCTGCAGGGCGAACATCCTTCGGTCGCCGCGGCGATCGAGGAACACTACAAGCCGCAGGGCCCGTCTGATCGCGTGCCGAGCGATGCGGTATCGGTGGCCATAGCGCTGGCCGACAAACTGGACACGCTGGTAGGGTTCTGGGCGATTGACGAAAAGCCGACTGGGTCAAAGGACCCCTATGCACTGCGCCGGGCAGCGCTGGGAGTGATTAGGATTTTGGTTGAGAATCGTGTCCGGCTTGCGCTGACATCTCTCTTCGACCGCGCTTACCAGATGGCGAATTATCTCGCGTCCGGACGGCCCTTTAGCGTCGATCTCCTCGTCTTCTTCCACGACCGCCTGAAGGTCTATCTCCGCGACCAAGGCGCGCGGCATGATCTGATTGACGCGGTGTTGTCGGCGGGCTCGCGCCCAATCTCCCCCCTAGAGGGGGAGATGTCGGCGAAGCCGACAGACGGGGGCGCTGTCCCGCCGGCGTCTCAAAATTCTGTCGGGGAAGGGCGCTCTACGATGCCCCCCTCTGCCCTGCCGGGCATCTCCTCCTCAAGGGGGGAGATTGGCCAATCGCCGAACGACGATCTCCTGCAAATCGTTCGCCGTGTCCAAGCACTCGGCTCCTTCCTCGACACCGAGGACGGCAAGAACCTGCTTGCCGGCACCAAGCGTGCGGCCAACATCCTGGCCGCCGAAGAGAAGAAGAAAACGACGATCGCCGAACGTGTTGAGCCGGCTCTATTCCGGGAAGAGGCCGAGAAATCACTGTTTGCCGCGGTGAATCAGGCCGAGAAGGAAGCCGGCCAAGCGATTCACAACGAAGACTTTTCCGCCGCCATGCTGGCGCTTAGCGCTTTGCGTGAACCGGTTGATTCATTCTTCGAACGCGTTCTTGTGAATGATGAGGACCAGGCCGTGCGCGCCAACCGCCTGGCGTTGCTGGCGCGCATCCGGGCAGCGACCGACCAGGTTGCGGATTTCTCGAAAATCGCCGGCTGAGGCTTGGCAAATTAGGCGAGCGCCCTCCTGACCTTGAACGGCTATCTGGCCTGTTCGATCTCGGGAATGGGCGTTGGCTGCGGCGTTGCGGGCTCAGGCGGGCTGTTCGTTGCCGTTATCTTTTTGTCGGATTTGGCGGCCGGCCCAGGTGCTGCCGCAGCGGCTGTCGCGGCAGGTGCGGTGCTGGGGGCCGGCTTTGCGAACGCGTCGCCGACGATGCCGCCGCGAATGATCGTCGGACTTTGCATGAAATCATGCTTAGGCTTGGGCTGGCTCGGGATCGCAGAAACTTTTTCATAGGTAACGTCAGGCGCTGGTTCGCCGAGCGCCATGATCGATGGCGTCGAGGAATTCCCAGCCACCTTCACCGGTTCAGGCGCGCCGAGCCTGACGATGGACGGCGTCGAGGATGATGCACCGAGCACAACGAAGGACGAAGCCTGTGCTGTGCCCGCCGCCAGAGTGAGACCAAGCGCTCCCAGGATACGCACCCAGACCATGATAGTTCCCCTTGCCCAACAAGCCGGCACCATAGCGTGCGGGAATTGATGCGGGCTTGCGCGGAAAGCTGGCATTTTAGCGATCTGATGATTCGCCAACGCCCGGACTTGCCCCGTGAACGTCACCGTATTACGCACCCACATCTGTGAGGTCCCGCATCTGTCAGGTGATGAGAGTGGCTGAGATAGTTGCCGCCGGCGAGGCGATGGAGCGGGCGCTGGCGCTGCTCGAAGGCGGCGATGTCGTCGCGATTCCGACGGAAACCGTCTACGGGTTGGCCGCCGACGCCACCAATGGCGTGGGCGTGGCGCGCATCTTCGAGGCCAAGGGCCGGCCGCGCTTCAACCCTCTGATCGCCCATGTCGCTGATCTGGCGATGGCCGCGCGCCTCGCGCTGTTCGATCCGCTGTCGAAAAGACTGGCGCAGACATTCTGGCCGGGGCCACTGACCCTGGTGCTGCCGCAGCGGCCCGGCAACGGCATTCATCCGCTGGTCACCGCCGGGCTGGATACGATCGCGCTGCGCATGCCGAAAGGCTTTGGCGGCGAACTGATCGCCAGGCTCGGACGCCCGCTCGCAGCGCCCAGCGCCAATTCCTCAGGCAAGATCAGTGCAACGACGGCCGAGGCAGTGGCGGCGGATCTCGGTCCAAAAATCAATCTGGTGGTCGATGGCGGCGCAACGTCGGTCGGGCTCGAATCGACAATCGTCAAGATCGAGGGCGGAAAGCTGCGGCTGCTGCGGCCAGGCGGCATTGCCGCCGAGGAGATCGAAGCGGCCGCCGGCATGACGCTGCTGCGCGGTGTGGCGGGCATTGAGGCGCCGGGCATGCTCGCCTCGCATTACGCGCCCGGTGCTGCGGTGCGGGTCAACGCCGCAAAAGTCGCAAAGGGCGAAGCCTTGCTGGCGTTTGGCCCCCGCCGCGCCGAAGGCTGGCAAGGCGCCGCCGCCTTGCGCAACCTGTCCGAGGCCGGCGACCTGCGCGAGGCCGCGGCCAACCTCTTTGCCCACATGCAGGATCTCGATCGCAGCGGCGCCAAGACAATCGCCGTCGAGCCGATCCCTTTCGACGGGCTGGGCGAGGCGATCAACGACCGACTTTCGCGCGCCGCTGCCCCGCGTGACAAGATCGACGCGGGGCCATAGTTTCCAGCTATGAACGACGTATCCCGGGATATCGACCCCGCCCTCATCGACCGCTTTGCGGCCATCGTCGGTGACAAATATGCGCTTCGCGACCAGCAGGACATCGCGCCCTACCTCATAGAAAGGCGCGGCCTTTGGCATGGCCGAACAGCGCTGGTGCTGCGGCCGGGCAGCGTCGACGAGGTTAGCCGCATCATGCGGCTGGCGACAGAGACGGGAACGCCGGTCGTGCCGCAAAGCGGCAACACCGGGCTGGTCGGCGCGCAGGTGCCTGACATGTCCGGTCGCGAGATCGTGCTGTCGCTGTCGCGGCTGAACCGCATCCGCGAGATCGATGTCCTGTCCAACACGGTCACTGTCGAGGCCGGCGTCATCCTGCAGACGCTGCAGGAAGCGGCCGATGCCGCCGATCGGCTGTTTCCGCTGTCGCTTGCCGCGCAAGGCTCCTGCCAGATCGGCGGCAACCTCTCTTCCAATGCCGGTGGCACCGGCGTTCTTGCCTACGGCAATGCGCGTGAGCTCTGCCTCGGCGTCGAAGTGGTGCTGCCGACCGGCGAGGTATTCGACGACCTGCGCAAGCTGAAGAAGGACAACACCGGCTACGATCTGAAGAACCTGTTCATCGGCGCGGAAGGCACGCTCGGCGTCATCACCGCCGCCGTGCTCAAGCTTTTCCCCAAGCCCAAAGGGCGCGAGGTCGCCTTTGCCGGCCTGTCGTCACCTGAGGCGGCACTCTCTCTGTTCAGCCTGGCGATGGATCGCGCCGGTGCCGCGCTCACTGCGTTCGAACTGATCGGCCAGAGGCCCTACGACTTTACGCTTCTGCACGCGCCAGGCGTTGTTCGGCCGCTGTCCGGGGATCGGCCGTGGTATGTGCTGATGCAGATCTCTTCGGGCCGCTCGGCGGAGGATGCGAGGGCCCTGATCGAAGAGGTGCTCTCAGCCGGCCTCGAACAGGAGATCGTCGGCGATGCGGTGATTGCGGCGAGCATCGCGCAGGGCGATGCCTTCTGGAATTTCCGCGAGGTGCTGCCCGAGGCGCAGAAGCCCGAAGGCGCCTCGATCAAGCACGACATCTCGGTGCCGGTGGCGGCCATCCCGCAATTCATCGATAAAGCGGCCGGCGCCGTGCAATCGGTCAGCCCGGGCGCCCGCGAGGTCTGTTTCGGCCATATGGGCGATGGCAATCTCCACTACAATATCTCCCGGCCGGTCGATGGCGATGACGAAGCGTTTCTCGGGCTCTACCACGCCATGAACAAGGCCGTGCACGATGTCGTGCGCAGCTTTCACGGCTCGATCTCGGCCGAGCACGGCATTGGCCAGCTGAAGCGGGATGAATTGATCGCGACAGCGCCGCCGATGGCGATCGATTTGATGCGCAGGGTGAAGACGGCCATCGACCCGGCCGGCATCATGAATCCCGGTAAGGTTATCTGATCCTTTCGATGTCTTGTGAATGGTCGCATTCCGATAACCATCCCCTTGAGATCAGCAAAATTTAACCGACTTTCTTAAGCGCTGCGACAAGAAGCCCGCGCTAATCTTTCCCCACAACGAGGCTGGAAAAACCGGCCCGGAGAACCGGAAGACCGGCTCTCAGGAGAGACAGGAAAGGCGCAATATGAACACTGGACTGAAGCCAGTCTGGGCCGGGCGCAACATGCGCCTCGACCCATTCCGCTTGCCGCAGGTGGTGAGCTACGCCACGCGCGACGATTATGGCGACGTTACCTTCACCATCGATCACCGTGGCGCCGTCATTCGCCGCATGCTGGAGATGAGTGGCGTGCCGGCGTTCATCGCTCTGCCCGCCAACGCGTTTCGTGGCGTGGCCGCCCGCGCGATGGAGGATCCGGATGGCAATGTCACGGTGACGCTGGAGCTTCTGCACAATGATCCGATGCTGTCGGTGCCGCTGCTGGTGGCCGACGATCTCGAGGATGTCGCCGCCGACTGGCGCGCCTGGGCCGATGCCTACCGTCTGCCGATGCTTCTGATCGAATCGGACGGCGTCGCCCGCACGCTGGAGGAATCGCTTGGCGCTGCCATCAAGACATTGCCGGCGCAGAACCGCCGCAAGGGTAGGGTTTCGACGACGCGCCGCCCGCGCTTCCTCGCCCGTCGCAGGGCCGGCGATCTCGGCCTGAGGCTGGTGATTGGCGGCCAGGAAATTATTTCGCGGGACGAAATAGAGTAAGCGCTTTCCCTTCTCCCTTGTGGGAGAAGGTGGCCGAGCGAAGCTCGGTCGGATGAGGGGTGTTCCAGGGAACGCGAACGCCTCATTTCTTCCAACACCCCTCAACCGTCTTGGCGCTGCGCGCCAATCCACCTCTCCCACAACAAGGGGAGAAGGAAAAAAGCCGCTACACCAGCGGCTTGAGCGCCACCCACAGCGCACCGCCGATCAGGCCAAGGAAGATCAGCCAGCCGACCTGGTTGTTCGATCTGAACAAGAGCATGCACTGGTCCGGATCGTCGATGTCCAGCAATGCGATTTGCCGCGCCATATGGGCGCCGGCGGCGATCAGCCCAGCCAGCGCCGGTACCGGCGCTTGCGCCGACGCGAAGGCGATGGCGAAGCAGACCAGCGCCCCGCCATAAAGCCCGACGAGCCAAATCTTGGTGTTGTCGCCGAACAGGCGTGCGGTCGAGCGCACGCCGACGATGGCGTCGTCCTCCTTGTCCTGATGCGCATAAATCGTATCATAGCCGATCACCCACAGGATCGAGCCGATATAGAGCATGACTGGCGGGCCATCCAGATCGCCGAACTCGACCGCCCATCCCATCAGCGCACCCCAGGAAAAAGCAAGGCCGAGAACCAGTTGCGGCCAGTTGGTGTACCGCTTCATGAATGGGTAGATGGCAACGACGGCGAGCGAGCAGATCCCGAGCAGGATGGCAAAGCCGTTGAACTGCAGAAGCACAGCGAGTCCAATCAGTGCCTGGATAACGAGAAACGCCCAGGCCTGCCGGCGCGTGATCTTTCCCGCCGGCAGCGGCCGCGAGCGCGTACGTTCCACCCGGTTGTCGATGTCCTGGTCGACCAGATCGTTATAGGTGCAGCCGGCGCCGCGCATCGCGATGGCGCCAATCAGGAACAGCAGCAGATACAAAGGCGTCGGCAGCAGCGTGAGCAGCGGATCAGTCGGGCGTGGATAGGCACACGCGGCAAGGGCTGCCGACCACCAGCACGGCCACAACAACAACTGCCAGCCGATCGGCCGGTCCCACCGGGCAAGCTGCGCATAGGGCCACAGCCAGCGCGGCAGAATGCGGTAGACCCAGTGGCCGCTCGGCGCATCGGCGACGCGGCCCTGGGCAGCTTTCGATTGGATGGGTTCCATTGTGCTGGAGTGGCAGCAGAGGCGCAAAGCGTCAAGCCTCGTCCGCGACCTAGATCTTTTCGATGAGGGTCACGACTGGCAGGCTCTCGAAATGCTTGTCACAAGTCAGGAGTGTCGCGTCATGCGCCCGAGCGGTCGCGAAAATGATCGCATCTGCGGTCGCCAATTTGTGCTTCCGGCAGGCTTCGGCGGCTGCTAGGGCGATCTCCGTGTCAAGCGGGACCACCCAACAGACCTGCGTAAAGGCTATGGTCTGATCGGCTTTGTTTTCGCCTACTTCGCGAGTGAGCCATTTTGCGAGTTCCAACTGCACCATGGTCGGAACGAGCCAGTCGGCTCGCTCGGGCAGATGCTCGGCCACCTGCTCTCCAGTCGTGGAGCCTATCAGCCATTCGATCCAAGCCGAGGTATCGACGAGCACCATCAGACACGGTCCGACCGGTCGCGATATTCCGTCGCCGAAGCGCCCTTCGCCAGTCCCTTCAGCGCTTCCCGCTTCGGCACAGGGACGAGTAGCACGCCCGTTCCCTTCGGGATGAAGGCAAAGGTCAAACCCGCTTCCCAATGCTGGGCGGTCCGGATCGCCTTGGGAATCGATATCTGAAACTTCGAGGACAGGGTTGCAGTCTCCGACATTATCATACCCTCACTTTATCGATACACAAAACGTAAGACGCAATTGGGGCCAATGCAAGGTGCAGTTGGAGCCCACGTTCCCGTGCGCAATTGCCGTCGAAGCACCCAAATGTCTTGACCCATCGTCCGGGGCGCAATAGCGCAGTCCTGATCGTGGAATGGCAAGGGATCTGGGCATGCGTGTTTTGTTGATCGGCTCCGGCGGCCGCGAACATGCCCTGGCCTGGAAGATCGCGGCCTCGCCGCTACTGACGAAGCTTTACGCAGCCCCCGGCAATCCGGGCATCGGCCGCGAAGCCGAACTGGTGACGCTCGACATTGCCGATCATGCGGCGGTGGCCCGGTTCTGCACGGAGAAAAAGATCGACCTCGTCGTCGTCGGGCCGGAAGGGCCCTTGGTCGCCGGCATTGCAGACGACCTCCGCGCTGAAAACATTCGCGTCTTTGGCCCGTCCGGGGCGGCGGCGCGGCTCGAAGGCTCGAAGGGTTTCACCAAGGATCTTTGCGCGAAATACAACATTCCAACCGCCGCCTATGGCCGTTTCGGCGACCTGGCGTCGGCCAGGGCCTATGTCGAAAAGACGGGCGCGCCGATCGTCATCAAGGCCGACGGCCTCGCCGCCGGCAAGGGCGTTACCGTCGCTATGACATTGGCCGAGGCGCTGGCAGCACTCGATGCCTGTTTCGACGGGTCCTTCGGGCAGGCCGGTGCGGAGGTGGTAGTCGAGGAGTTTCTGGTAGGCGAGGAGGCGAGCTTCTTTTGCCTGTGCGACGGCGTCACCGCACTGCCATTCGGCACCGCACAGGACCACAAGCGCCTCAGTGATGGCGACGTCGGCCCGAACACCGGCGGCATGGGCGCTTATTCGCCGGCCCCGGTGATGACGCCGGAGATGATCGACCGCACCATGCGCGAGATCGTCGAGCCGACCATGCGCGGCATGGCCGAGCTTGGCGCGCCGTTTTCGGGCGTGCTGTTTGCCGGGCTGATGATATCAGACAACGGGCCGAAGCTGATCGAATACAACACCCGTTTCGGCGACCCGGAATGCCAGGTGCTGATGATGCGGCTGAAGGATGATCTCCTGGTCCTGCTCAACGCTTCCGCCGACGGCCAGCTTGCGCATACCTCAGTGCGCTGGCGCGACGAGGCGGCGCTCACCGTGGTGATGGCGGCCAAGGGTTACCCCGGCACGCCGGAAAAGGGCTCGGTCATCCGCGGCGTCGAAGAGGCCGCGGGCGATGGCGTCGAGATCTTTCATGCCGGCACCGCCATCAGTAGCGGCGCGCTGGTCGCCAATGGCGGCCGTGTGCTCGACGTCACGGCCGTCGGCGGCACGGTCGGCGAGGCGCAGAGACGAGCCTATGCGGCGCTCGACCGGATCGATTGGCCGCAAGGTTTTTGCCGTCGCGACATCGGCTGGCAGGCCGTGGCCCGCGAGCAGGCGCGCTGACCTACAACTGTTAGCGCGGGCTACGGTCTAACTCGGTCGACGCGGTGCTGACCGGATCGGTGGGCGCGACTTCAACGGCCGATGCGGAGGGCTTATCCTTTCGCAGCCACGCCACATAGTCCGCGATCCGGCGCGGAAGACGCAGCGCTGTCCCTACGGCAGGCATTTGCAAGCTGCCGCGGAACTTGGACCAGCCCGCGCTGAACGCGGCGACCAGCTCGGCGAAGCTCGGCGGCGGCGCAACGGTGGCGTAGGTAAGGGCGCCGTTGCCGGCCAGCCCGGCTTCACGCGAGAGAGGCACCGGTATCGAGGCGAGGTAATCCGGCTGCGCGTCGATCAGGCCGCCGAAGGGCCAATGCGCGCGCAATGTGGCGGCATCCATCGGTGCGACATTAACGTCGATGTCGTTGGGTGTGCCAGCCACCCGGTAGGGGCAGCGGAATCGGCCGCAATTGGCTTTTGCCGAAAACTGCCAGAGTGCGTAGCCTTGCCAGTTGCCCATCGGAAAATGCACGCCGATGTCCGGCTTGTAGCGCGCATACCAGAGCGGCAGCCGCGACAGCAGCCGGTATTTGTACTTGTTGTCGGCGATGTGCCTGGCGGTCTTGCCGTTGGTGTAGAGCACCGGAAAACGGCCAATCCGCCGATGCACATGGCGGACGAATTCCTCTGCATCCTCGAGCGACATCCATTTCGTCGGGTCGTCATCCTCGATGTCGAGGGCAAGCAGGTCATCCGGACCAGGTTTCGCGAAATTGATGAAGTTATTGGCCTGTCCGACGGGGTTGCCGGGGCGGGCGAGATGGTAAGCACCCCATTTCAGGCCGAGCGCCTTGGCCACCACCTTGCGCGTCTGGAATAGTTCCTGTGCCACCGCATGGCGCTTCCACAGCGCCTTGCAGAGCCGCGTCGCGGTCTCGTCGCCGAAACAGAAATAGGCTGGCGGCATCCCGTCGGACGCCTTGTTGATGAAGCCGACGATGCGCTTGTCGGTCGCAAGTTCAGCCCAATCAATGGAATTGTATTCGTAGGCGTCGATCACCAGCGCCCGGTCGGCAGCCTTCCACGGCGCGGAGAAATCCGAGGCTTGTGTGGGCTCCAACGCCATTGTCATCGCGGTCGCGACGACGAGGAGTCCTAGGCGGCGAAGAGGGTGCGCCGGCGGCTTCAAACAGCAGATCCTTGCTGGCCAAAGCCTGATCCTGAACCGCCATGGTTAAGGAAATCCTTTCGGCGGTCCGTGGCGAATGCCGCAATTCGGCCGGTTATGGTTTTGCTGGCCATCAACGAGGCGAGAGCGGCTGGATCTGGAACAGGTCGGGCGCCGGCGCCTGCGGCAGCGTTCCCTCAGCCTCGCGTTTGCGATGATGGGCCAGCGAGCATGTCGGCGAACACAGAACGCCGCGATCCGACCAATAGGCGGAGCCGTCCTCGATCTTGTCCCGATGGTGCCAAAAACCTGCCGCTTGATAGGGCAGGCCGCATTCGATGCAGTGATCGGCGTCAGGTCTGGCGAGCACGGGCGGTCCCAGTATTTTGATCTGTCGCCGGTCGACTTGTCCGGCTTTCTGATTTTAGCGTGAACAGCTCCAATTGCAAAATCCGCGTGACAAAATTTGACGTTTACGTAAAAAGAAGGTGGGAGGGGCGACCCAAAAGCGAATGGTTTTGTGTCAGCACGGATATTAAGTTGCCCTGCCGGACAGAGGAGGAGCGAGCGGCATGTATCGGGCACCGGTCGAGGAAATCGCCTTCACGCTGAAGCATGTGGCCGGCCTGAAGCCAGCGCTTGACGCCGGCACCTTTGGCGATCTTGGCGAAGACATCGTCGACGCCATTCTGGCGGAAGCCGGCCGCTTCGCCACAGAGGAGGTCGCGCCGCTCTACAAGATCGGCGATGAACAAGGCGCGATCCTGAACGGCGCCGCCGTTACCATGCCGCCTGGCTGGAAGGCGCTTTATCGCCGCTGGATTGACGGCGGCTGGAATGCACTGTCCGCACCGGAGGAATTCGGCGGCCAGGCGCTGCCGACCATGCTGGGCGTCGCCGCGCTCGAAATGTGGAACTCCGCCGCCATGGCCTTCGGCATCGGCCCGACGCTGACCATGGGAGCGGTCGAAGCACTCGACAAGCACGCCTCACCGGCGCTGAAGGTCAAATACCTGGAAAAACTCGTCTCCGGCGAATGGATGGGCACGATGAACCTGACTGAGCCGCAGGCGGGCTCGGATCTGAATGCATTGCGCGCCCGCGCCGAGCCGGCCGGCGACGGCACCTACCGCATCTTCGGCCAGAAGATTTTCATCACCTATGGCGAGCACGATTTCACCGACAACATCATCCATCTGGTGCTGGCGCGGCTGCCGGACGCGCCGGCCGGCACGCGTGGCCTTTCGCTGTTCCTGGTGCCGAAATTCCTTGTCGGCGACGATGGCGCGCTGGGCGCACGCAACGACGTCTTCTGCTCCGGGCTGGAGCACAAATTGGGTATCCACGCCTCGCCGACCTGCACCATGATCTATGGCGATGGTTTCGAAGGGATCACTGCTGGCGCGATCGGCTGGCTGATCGGCGAGGAAAACAAGGGCCTCGCCTGCATGTTCACCATGATGAATAATGCGCGGCTCGCCGTCGGCATGCAGGGCGTGGCGGTCGCCGAAACGGCCACGCAGAAGGCGCTCGCCTATGCCAATGACCGCCGGCAAGGCAAGGCTGCAAGCTATGGTGGCAACGGCATGGCGCCGATCGTCCATCACCCAGACGTGCAGCGCAATCTCCTGACCATGGAGGCGCTGACCCAGATTGCGCGCGCCATCAGCTATTCCTGTGCGCATGCCATTGACCACGCGCGGGTATCCGTCGGCGATGAAGCCACCCATTGGCAGGAACGTGCCAATCTCTTGACCCCGCTGGCCAAGGCCTTTTCCACCGATGTCGGTGTTGAGGTCGCCTCGCTCGGGCTGCAGGTTCATGGTGGCATGGGTTTCATCGAGGAGACGGGTGCGGCAGCACTTTATCGCGACGCGCGCATCGCGCCGATCTACGAAGGCACCAACGGCATCCAGGCGATCGACCTGGTGGCGCGCAAGCTGCCGCTTGGCGGTGGCGAGCATGTGCATGGTTACATCACCGAATTGAAAGCAGTCGCCAATCAGGTGCGGACCTCAAATCCCGGGGGTTTTGGCCGCACTGCCGATGGTCTCGACCAGGCGCTCGACGACCTCGGCCAGGCGACGCGTTTTCTGCAAGGGCTGCTTGCCGACGGGCGCTCGGACGAGGCGCTGGCCGGTGCGACGCCGTATCTGCGGCTGATTTCGCTTGCGGCGGGCGGCACCTATCTGGCACGCGGCGCGCTTGCCGACCAAAGCCGCATCGCCCTTTGCCGTTTCTTCGCCGAAAACCTGCTTGGCGAGGCGGGCGCGCTGAAGGAGCGCGTCATCGGCGGCGCCGAAAGCCTTGCCGCCGCCGGCAAGACACTGATTTCTGCCTGACAGCCACAAGCTTGCCGTTTCACAAAAGCCTGACGTTTCACAAAGGATCACCCGTGACAGATCATATCCTCGTCGAGCGCCAGGGCGCGATCCAGATCATCCGCATGAACCGTCCGGACAAGAGGAACGCCTTGACGCGCGCCATGTATGCGAAAATGTCCAAAACCCTTGCCGAGGGCGACGCCGATCCGGCGATCCGCGTCCATGTCTTTTTCGGTGTTTCAGGCGCCTTCTCGTCCGGTAACGACCTTGCCGATTTCATGGTCGTCGCCACAGGCGGCGAGGGCGGCACAGAGGTCTGGGATTTCCTGATGGCGCTGGCCAGGACGGAAAAACCCATGATCTCCGGCGTCGACGGCATCGCGGTCGGCATCGGCACCACGCTCAACCTGCATTGCGACCTGACTTTCGCCACGCCGCGCACAATGTTCCGCACGCCCTTCGTCGATCTCGGCTTGGTCCCCGAGGCGGGATCGAGCCTGCTTGCGCCGCAGATCCTGGGCCGCCAAGGCGCTTTCGCGCTGCTTGGCCTCGGCGAAGGTTTTTCGGCCGAGCGGGCGAAAGCCGCCGGGCTGATCTACGCGGTGGTCGAGGAAAACGAGCTCGAAGCCTCCGTCCTGGCAGCGGCCAGCCAAATCGCGGCCAAGCCGCCGCAAGCGCTGAAGATCGCGCGTGACCTAATGCGCGGCTCTCGTGAAGATCTTGTTGCCCGCATCGGCCAGGAAAGCTCGCATTTCCGCGAGCGGCTCAAATCCGACGAGGCCCGCGCTGCCTTGATGGCCTTCATGGCCAGGCCAGGAAGAAGGTAGGCTGAAGGCGGTGTGTTCTGATAACGCAGGCCGTGAGGTTGGGCGATTTTAGAGGGCCTGCGGTCATCGTTGGGCAGCATGCATGACGGTGAGGATTTCAACAGTGTCGCCGTGGACGCGATAGGGCACGATATACGGATTATCGACCAAAACGAGCTCTCGCGTCGCCTTGATGCGCCCGACGCGCCCCATAGCCGGTTGCTCGGCGAGATGTTCTGCCGCCGTCACGATGCGCGCAATGACTCGGGCGGCCGCCTCGGGGTTGTCCCTCTCGATGTATGCGCCGATTTCGTCAAGCCGATTCAGCGCCCGCTTGGTCCAGCGGATTGTTTTGCGGCTCATCCTTGGCGGGCGGACTTGACGTATTTTCCGACAACAGCAGCTACATCACGGTCACTGGCAAAATCGCCGCGCTCGGCTTCGGCCAACCCGGCCTCTATCTCGGCGAGTTGCCATTCCTCACGGGCTACAAAGTCCTCAATGGCCTGCGCAGCCATATAGGAACGCGAGCGGTCGAGCTTTTCGGCAAGCTGATCAAGCCTGTTTGCGGTTTCGTCCGGGACACGCACGGTAAAAGCTGTCATGCTCATAACTTTCCTTGGTTCACTATGAATATTGGTGAACCAAGGTGGTTCGTCAAGGATTGCCCAGGAGTATTCCTGGGGCATCCCCTGACCTCAGTTACTCAAACGCCCGCGTGTCCAGTTCTCCCCTTGGCTAGCTGCTTAAGGGACCATCCCATCAGGGGTAAAGCCTCGTCTTGTCCCAACTGCCCTTTGCGTTGCGGGAAAAGACGACGCGGTCGTGCAGCCGGAAAGGCCGGTCGTGCCAGAACTCGATCGTCTGCGGCACGATACGGAAGCCCGACCAGTGTTTCGGCCGTGGGATCTCGCCGATCGCGTAGCGCGCTGTGTATTCGGCAACGGCTTTTTCCAGGGCGAAGCGGCTCTCCAGCGGCCGCGATTGCTTCGACGCCCAGGCGCCGATGCGGCTGCCGCGCGGGCGCGTCGCATAATAGGCGTCCGCTTCCGCCTCGGTGACGATCTCCACCCGCCCGCGCACGCGAACCTGCCGGCGCAGCGATTTCCAGTGGAAGCACATCGCCGCCTTCATGCTGCCAAGAATCTCACGGCTCTTGGCGCTCTCAAAATTCGTGTAGAAGACAAATCCGCATTCATCGAACCCCTTGAGTAGCACCATCCGCACATTCGGCATGCCCTCGGCATCGACGGTCGCCAGCGCCACGCTGTTGGGATCGTTGATCTCACTCTTCGTCGCGTCGTCAAGCCATGCGGCAAAGAGGCGGAATGGCTCAGCAGCCTCGGTAAAGTCACCGCTTGTTAACTCAGTTTCGCTCATAGTTTTCCCAAATTCTATTGCCACCCGGGGGAGATTGCCGATTGTCGCGCAGCGCGCAACCTTTTCACAGCAGGCAATGGAGCCTTATTGCTTCGGCCAGCGCCCAGGCTACGGTGAAGGCCGCCGCGATCGTGCTGGTGGCCTTGCCGCTTGCCGGCTGCGGTGCTGGCGGCTTCAGTTTGGAGCAGGCGGAGGTCGACCGTACGATCCTGACCAGCAGCATGCCTGTCGCTGCCTCGCCGATCGATCAGGATCGCGCCTCGGACCAGGCGACGATCCGCAACGCGGTGTCTTCCGCCGATATCCAGGAACTTGGCGGGCAGGCCGTTCCCTGGGCGAATTCCGATACCGGGTCGCGCGGCTCGATCACCGAACTGGCGGAGTCCAGGGACAACGGCCAGCTTTGCCGCCACTTCACCGCGTCGCGCGAAAGCTTCGACGGCGTAGCCCTGTTCAAGGGCGAGGTGTGCCTGGCCGGCGCCGGCGCCTGGCGGATGCAGGACTTCAAAGCGCTCTGATTTTCCGCCATCATATAACCGCGCGCCTCTGGAATTTCTTCCTATGCGAGCGCATATAGGTGGCAATCGTGGACTCACTCCTTCTCCAGGGCAGGAAGCATGCGCGACCCCTATGAGGTGCTGGGCGTTGCCAAGAACGCATCGGCCAAGGACATAAAATCGGCATACCGCAAACTCGCCAAGGAGTATCATCCGGACCAGAATCCGGATCCCAAGGCGAAGGAGCGGTTTGCCGCAGCCAACCAGGCATACGAGATCGTCGGCGACGAGAAGAACCGTGCGGCTTTCGATCGCGGCGAGATTGACGCCGAGGGCAAGCCGCGCTTTCAAGGCTTCGAGGGTGCCGCCGGCGGCGCCGATCCGTTCGCCGGTTTTCGCCGGCAGCAGGGGCCGGGCGGCTCACGCTTCGAGTTTCGCTCAAGCCGTCCGAGCGGCGATCCGTTCGACGGCAGCAGCGACATCTTCAGCCAGATTTTCGGCGAGACCTTCTCTAGCGGTGCCGGCATGGGCGCCGGCCGGCAGGCGCCGTCCGGCGCCGACCTGAACGTGACGCTTGACATCACCATCGAGGAAGCGGCGACCGCGGAGAAGGTGACGGCGATGTTCCCCGACGGACGCAAGGTCGCCGTCAAGCTGCCAGCCTATGTCGAGGACGGCCAGACGATCCGGCTGAAAGGCCAGGGCGAGCAAGGGCCGGGGCAGCCGGGCGACGCGCTGGTCAAGATCCGCTTCCGGCGGCACCCGCGCTATCGTGTCGAAGGCCGCGACCTCCACGCCGACCTGCCGGTTGCGCTGGCGGATGCCGTGCTGGGTGCCAAGGTGGCGGTCGAAACGCCGACCGGCAAGCTTGCGGTCAATGTTCCCGCCTGGTCGAGCTCGGACAAGGTCCTGCGGCTGAAGGGCAGGGGCCTGCCGGAAAAAGTTGGCGGACACGGTGATCTCTACGCGCATGTGCGGCTGATGCTTCCCGAAGGGGGCGACAGCGATCTCGAAGCGCTGATGCGCAACCGGAAACGCTAGCGGATCCCCTAAATCGAAGGTCGGCGTCGCAAAAATCGGATTCGATTTTCGCTGGGGGTCAGGCGCAAGATTAGGTGTTTCAGTGCCGTTTGCGCGTCCAAAAGGACGCGCGGCGCTGTGGGACGATGCTTTTGTCCCCTGGACTGTCCGTGTTGAGCGCTTGAAGGGGCTCTGTGGCTGTGCGATAGCCACTCCACAAAGCAGAAGATCTTGCGGAGAGCGCTCACATGGCGGGTGGACAAGGCATTATGGCCGGCAAGCGCGGGCTTGTCCTTGGCGTCGCGAACAATCGGTCGATCGCCTATGGCATAGCCAAAGCTTGCGTCGACCACGGCGCCGAGATTGCGCTGACCTATCAGGGTGAGGCGTTCAAGAAGCGCGTCGAGCCGCTGGCGGCGGAACTCAACGCCCATGTCGCCGGCCATTGCGATGTGACCGATCCGGCAACGCTCGATGCGGTGTTCGACGACATCGCCAAGCATTGGGGCAAGCTCGATTTCCTCGTCCACGCCATCGCCTTTTCCGACAAGGACGAGCTGACAGGCCGCTATGTCGAGACGACGCGCGACAATTTCTTGCGCACGATGGACATTTCGGTGTTTTCCTTCACCACTATCGCCAAGCGCGCCGAGGCGCTGATGACCGATGGCGGCTCGCTGCTGACGCTGACCTATTACGGTGCCGAAAAAGTGATGCCGCACTACAACGTCATGGGTGTCGCCAAGGCGGCGCTCGAAGCCAGCGTGCGCTATCTGGCCGTCGACCTTGGCGCCAAGAAAATCCGCGTCAACGCCATCTCCGCCGGTCCAATCAAGACGCTGGCAGCCTCGGGCATTGGCGATTTTCGCTACATCTTGAAGTGGAACGAATACAATTCGCCGCTGAAGCAGACGGTGACGCAAGAGGAAGTCGGCGATTCAGCTGTCTATTTCCTGTCCAACCTTTCACGCGGCGTCACCGGCGAGATCCACCATGTCGATTCCGGCTACCATGTCGTCGGCATGAAGGCGGTCGACGCGCCTGATATTTCGACCGTCAAGGAATAACCCCTCGAACTCTCCCCGCCTCCAGCCTGCTCTCGACCGCTCTCCGGATGACCTGATGTATCCGCTCGTCTACATCGCCCGCCATGGCCAGACGGTGTGGAACGCCGAGTCCCGGCTGCAGGGACAGGCCGACACCGATCTCAACCCGCTTGGCTGCGAGCAGGCGACCCGCAACGGCCATCGGCTTGCCGAATTCGTTGATAACCCCGAGGATTTCGACTTTGTCGCCAGTCCGATGCGGCGGACGCGCCAGACCATGGAGCGCATTCGCATGGCGATGGGGCTTGATCCCCAAGCTTACCGCACCGATCCGCGCCTTGTCGAAATGAGTTTCGGCGACTGGCAGGGTTTCACCTTTCCCGAACTCGAGGCCCGGCATCTGGGCTCGGGCAGGGAGAGGCGCCTCGACAAATGGAATTTCCTGCCGCCCGGCGAGGGCGCCGAAAGCTATCAAATGCTGTTCGAGCGGGTAAAGCCGTGGTTCGACGCGCTGGTCCGCCCGACGGTCTGCGTGACCCATGGCGGCGTCGTGCGCGCCCTGTTCCGCATGGTGCTGGGAATGCCCGAGAAAGAAGCCGCAAACCTGAATGTGCCGCAGGATCGCTTGCTAAGGCTAGAAGGGCGACGCCTGGAGTGGCTCTAAGTGGCGAAAATCCAATCACTCGAAACGACCTTGTTCAGCCCTTCTCGCCGTCGCTTCACACCGGCCGGCAAAGCCGTCTGACGTGCCGACATTGAAGACACCTGCCGATCTTGACGCCGTGGCGACGATCGTCGCGGCCCGATCCGGTCGAGGGCTGCGAACAAGCTCCGGCTCTGGAGCTCCGGGCATGAGTCAGGCCGAGATCTAGCCGGAACTCTTCACCGGCCATTTCGAAATGGAGCCGGCCATCTGCCGAGCAGGCGTGGTGCACTGCCCGACGGAGTGTGTCGTAAACGAAGGCCTGAAGTTGGCTGAATGAGTTTTGACCAAGACCGTGATCCCGAACCGGCAGTTCGGACAAGATTGTAGGTCACACGACCTTTATCCCGGCTTTCGGGCAGGTCAGCCGGAAGCCTCTATTCGCTTGAATCCGGCAATTGCATGTCGGTGATGACGTTCTCGCCGTTTGTCTCGTCATAGGCGATCACGATATCCATGCCGGGTTTTAGCGCTTCAAGGTCGGTTTCGGCATTCAGCTTGTAGGATTTGCCGTCGTCGAGTGTCAGCGTTAACGTGTCCTTATCGACCTCTTTGATCAGGCCCTCGGTTTGGCCGGCGAAGGCGGCAGTGGAAATCAGCAACATGGCGGCAACGGCGCCGATCAGGATACGCATCATCGTCCTCTTATCATTGCGCCGGCACAGTGGCGGCGGGTGTTCAACAGACGGATCGAGGAAGCAGAAACCAACCGAATGTGTCAAAACTAAATCCGCCGGATCACAGTTTGACCACTGCCGAAAACGCCAATAGAACGCAGGCTAGGGCGCCGCGCGTCCTGTTGGACGCGCACAGGACGCTGTAGCACTTTGATTTTGCGCATGACCCCGAAAATCGCTCCGGTTTTCGGGGTCATGCGCTAAGCCGGCTCCGATGCCGGCAGGGCTGGTTTTCATGTCTCACAATACGTTTGGCCATCTTTTCCGCGTCACCACCTGGGGCGAAAGCCACGGTGCAGCGCTCGGCTGCGTGGTTGACGGCTGTCCGCCCGGCATCCGCTTCACGCGCGCGGAGGTTCAGGCCGAACTCGACAAGCGCCGCCCGGGTCAATCGCGTTTTGTGACGCAGCGTCGTGAACCCGACGAGGTCAAGATCCTGTCCGGCTTCATTCTGGATGAGGACGGCGAGACCATGATCACCACCGGCACGCCGGTGTCGATGCTGATCGAGAATGTCGATCAGCGCTCCAAGGACTATGGCGAGATCGCCCGTCAGTACCGGCCAGGTCATGCCGACTATACCTACGACGCTAAGTACGGCCTGCGCGATTATCGCGGTGGCGGCCGCTCTTCGGCCCGCGAGACGGCGGCGCGGGTGGCGGCCGGAGCCTTGGCCCGCAAGGTCGTGCCCGGCATGATCGTGCGCGGCGCGCTGGTGTCGATGGGGGAAAAATCGATCGATCGCGCCAACTGGAACTGGAATTTCGTTGGTGACGCCGAGAATCCATTCTTCACGCCCGATCCGGCATCGGTGGCCGTCTTCACCGCCTATCTTGACGGCATCCGCAAGTCGGGTTCGTCGGTCGGCGCGGTAATCGAGATCGTCGCCGACGGCGTTCCGGCAGGCCTGGGCGCGCCGATCTACGCCAAGCTCGACCAGGACATTGCCTCGGGCTTGATGTCGATCAATGCCGTCAAGGGTGTCGAGATCGGTAACGGCTTCGAGGCCGCCCGCATCACCGGCGAAGAAAATGCCGATGAGATGCGTATGGGCAATGACGGCAAACCGGTCTTCCTGTCCAACAATGCGGGCGGCATCCTCGGCGGCATCTCGACCGGCCAGGCGATTGTCGCCCGCTTCGCCGTCAAGCCGACCTCGTCGATCCTGACCCCGAGAAAGTCGATCGACAAGGACGGTAACGACGTTGAGATCATGACCAAGGGCCGGCACGATCCGTGCGTCGGGATCCGCGCCGTGCCGATCGGCGAGGCGATGGTTGCCTGCGCGATCGCCGATCACTATCTGCGTCATCGGGGACAAACGGGGAAGGGAGTAGGGGAGTAAGGCACTAGAGGAGTACGTTACGCAGCTCCCGCGACAGCATTTTCCTTTTCCCTACTCCCTTACTGCCCTACTCCCCTATTCCCGCGAGCAAAGCGAGCACTCATGCCTTACGACCAGAAGAAAATCGTCGAAGCCTTGCGCGCCTTCGAACGCGGCGAGATCGTCGTCGTCATGGACGATGACGGGCGCGAGAACGAGGGTGACCTGATCGTCGCCGCCGTCCATTGCACGCCGGAAAAGATGGCATTCATCGTCCGCAACACATCCGGCATCGTCTGCACGCCGATGCCGCGCGAGGAAGCCAAGCGCCTGAATCTTTCGCCGATGGTCGCCGACAATGATTCGGCCCACACCACCGCCTTCACCGTCAGCGTCGATTTCAAGCACGGCACCACAACAGGCATTTCGGCCGACGATCGCACGTTGACCGTGCGCAATCTTGCCAACGGCAATGTCGGCGCCTCCGATTTCGTCCGCCCCGGCCACATCTTTCCGCTGATTGCGCGCGAAGGCGGCGTGCTGATGCGTTCGGGCCATACCGAAGCCGCGGTCGATTTGTGCAAGCTTGCCGGCCTGCCGCCGGTCGGCGTCATTTCCGAGCTGGTCAATGATGATGGCACCGTGATGCGCGGCCCGCAGGTACAGGCCTTCGCCGAAAAGAACGGTTTGAAGCAGATTTCGGTCGCTGACCTCATCGCCTATCGCCAGCGCAAGGAAACGCTGGTCGAGCGTGTCGCGTGTTCGGACATCGATACGCCTGGCGGCAAGGCGCAGGTCTTCACCTACACGCTGCCCTGGGACTCGATGCACCATGTGGCGATCGTCTTCGGCGACATCCGTGACGGCGAGGAAGTGCCGGTGCGGCTGCATTCCGAGGACGTGGTGAGCGATGTGTTCGGTACCACCCACAGGCTGGACGGCATCATGAAATCGATGGGCGAGCGCCGGCGCGGCGTCATCGTCTATCTGCGCGAAGGCTCCGTCGGCGTCGCCCATCAGGAGCGCAACCGGCCAGCTGCCGGCGACCGCGAGGACCATGAAGAGGCGCGCCGCCGCGAGAACGAATGGCGCGAGATCGGCCTCGGCGCGCAAATCCTCAAAGACCTAGGCATTTCGTCGATCAACCTGATCGCCTCGCGCGAACGCCACTATGTCGGCCTTGAAGGCTTCGGCATCCACATCGCCAAGACCGAGATTCTTTAGACCACTGAGGCAATCGGGATGAGCTTCAAGGCATATCTCAGTTGTTTTGGAAACGGCGAGCGGAGCCATTTCCCCACGTCGACGGTGAGCGAAGCCTTCGCGTCGTTCATCACCAGCCGCGATCCTGAATTCTCGCGCTGGACCGTTCAGGACTCTTCGTCGGCATTGGACCAAACCGGTGTTCTGGGTTCACGGTGGCGCGCCCGACTTCCGATGGTCGCCTGTTCGATTCGCTCCTGAGAATTCTCCAGACAACCAACTCGACCATCTATTGTTCCGGCGAGTGTCCGCCAATGGTCGGACAGGCCGAAGCAATTGCCCATTTGAACTCTGAATTGGTCGAGGCACTGGGAACCCCGGTCGTCGTCCTGAACGGAAACGAGATTAGGGATCGGTTGGAAAGATCGTAAATTCCAGCTCCGGCATTCGATGCCCATTTATCTTTCGAACCTGATTGCTTGAAATGCGGTGTCAAGGCGCATGCCGAGGACGCCTTGAGCCGCCTTGGCTAGTTGTGATTGTGACGCCGCGAGCTTGGCTGCAGCGCGCGTAAGACCGTGCCTCCGAATGGGCTGCGCATCGGCATTCATGAAGCTCACGCATAAGAGCATGCGGAATTGAGCCTCTAATCGCAAGCGCTGCTCAAACTATCTTCCCCTTGGGACACCTCTGTCCCGATCGCGACGACCAACGGGACGTTGCCGTAAATCGGCACGCCTTCAGCAGCCATTGATGTGCTCGCTCTGACAGAGAAGAGGATCAAAAGCGACATGACGACCTCCGCAGACTTTAGTATCACCAGACGGGATCTGTTGATGGCAGGAGCCGCTTCCGCGGCAATGACCGCAGCGCCACCGGTAGCGAACGCTCAAGCTCGCGATGTGCGTTCCGCCGTCGGCGAGCCTGCCATGTCCAAAGTGGCCATCACTGTGAACGGCCAGGCCCGCGAACTGGACCTCGATACGCGCACCACGCTGCTCGATGCGTTGCGCGAGCACCTGCATCTCACCGGCACCAAGAAGGGCTGCGATCATGGCCAGTGCGGCGCCTGCACGGTGATGGTCGACGGCCAACGGATCAATTCATGCCTGACGCTCGCGGTGATGCACGAAGGCGACATCATCACCACCATCGAAGGGCTCGGCACGCCGGAGAACCTGCACGCGATGCAGGCCGCCTTCGTCAAGCATGACGGTTATCAGTGCGGCTATTGCACGCCCGGGCAGATCTGCTCCGCCGTGGCGGTGCTCGCCGAGATAGAGGCCGGCATTCCGAGCCATTTGAGCGAAGATCTGACCGCGGCACCGCAGGCAACTGCCAGCGAACTGCGCGAGCGGATGAGCGGCAACATCTGCCGTTGCGGCGCCTATTCCAACATAGTTGAGGCGATAACCGAAGTCGCCGGGAGGCCGGCATGAGATCCTTCACCTATGAGCGCGCGAGTTCTCCTGCGGAAGCAGCTGCTGCGGCGCGTGCCGAAGGCGCCAAGTTCATCGCCGGCGGCACCAACCTGCTCGATCTGATGAAGCTCGAAATCGAAACGCCGACCCACCTGATTGATGTGAACGGCCTGGCGCTCGACAAGATCGAAACGACGACTGAGGGTGGGCTGCGCATCGGCGCCCTGGTGCGCAACACCGATCTCGCCGCGGAGGAGCGCGTGCGACGCGACTACGGCCTGCTCTCTCGCGCGCTGCTCGCCGGCGCCTCGGGCCAGCTGCGCAATAAGGCGACCACCGCGGGCAACCTGCTGCAGCGCACGCGCTGCCCCTATTTCTACGACACCAACCAGCCATGCAACAAACGCCAGCCCGGCAGCGGATGCGCGGCGATTGGCGGATCCAGCCGTCAGCATGCCGTGGTCGGCGCAAGCGAGGGGTGCATCGCAACCCATCCGAGCGATATGGCCGTGGCGATGCGGGCGCTCGACGCGACCGTGGAGACGCTGCGCCCCGACGGCGCGGCGCGGAGCATCCCCATCGCCGAATTCCACCGGCTGCCCGGCGACACGCCGCATGTCGAGAACGTACTCGTACCCGGCGAGCTGATCACCGCGGTCACGCTGCCCAGACCGGTGGGCGGAACGCATATCTATCACAAGGTGCGCGACCGGGCTTCCTACGCCTTCGCCCTGGTCTCGATCGGCGCAATCGTGCAGCGCGACGGCACCGGACGCATCGCTGTCGGCGGCGTGGCGCACAAGCCGTGGCGTGTCGAGGCAGCTGAGACCGAGATGCCGCGCGGCGCCAGGGCCGTGACTGCGCACCTGCTCGCCGATGCCAGGCCGACGAATGAGAATGCATTCAAGCTGCCGCTGATCGAGCGCACGCTCGCTGCGGTTCTGGCGGAAGCAAGGAGCTGACTCATGAAATTCGATACCCCCGCTACGATCAACCCGATCGACCGCCTCAAGGTCGTCGGCAAGCCTACCGACCGGATCGACGGTCCGCTCAAGACCACAGGCACTGCGCCCTATGCCTATGAGTGGCACGATGTCGTACCCAACCAGGCCTATGGCTATGTGGTCGGCTCGGCCATCGCCAAGGGCCGGATCGCCTCGATCGATCTGACCGATGCCAAGACCGCGCCAGGCGTGCTGGCCATCGTCACAGCTGAAAACGCCGGCAAACTCGGCAAGGGTGACTGGAACACAGCCAAGCTGCTCGGCGGTCCCGACGTCCAGCATTATCATCAGGCGATTGCGCTCGTCGTCGCCGAGACGTTCGAACAGGCGCGCGCCGCGGCGCAGTCGCTCCGCGTCGACTATATCCGGGCTCAGGGCGCGTTCGATCTCGCGAGCGCCAAGGGTTTCGCGGTCGTGCCGGAGGCAACGCCTGATACCGCGGTCGGCGACTTCGCCGGTGCCTTTGCCAGTGCGCCGGTCCAGCTTGATGCGACCTACACCACACCCGATCAAGGGCACGCGATGATGGAGCCGCATGCATCGATGGCCGCCTGGGACGGGGACAAGCTCACGCTTTGGACGTCGAACCAGATGATCGCCTGGAGTACGGGGGACATGGCCAAGACCCTCGGCATCCCCAAGGAGAATATCCGGCTTATCTCGCCGTTCATCGGCGGCGGCTTTGGCGGCAAGCTGTTCGTGCGATCCGATGCGGCGCTTGCAGCCCTTGGCGCACGCGCCGCCCGCCGGCCGGTGAAGGTGGCGCTTGCGCGACCTTTCATGTTCAACAACACCACGCATCGACCAGCAACGATCCAGCGTATCCGCATTGGCGCGACCCCGGACGGCAAGATCACCGCGATCGGCCACGAAAGCTGGTCTGGCGACCTGCCCGGCGGCGGGCCAGAGAATGCGGTTCAGCAGACCAGCTTGCTCTATGCCGGCGCCAACCGCATGACCGCCACGCGGCTTGCCGTGCTCGATCTGCCTGAAGGCAATGCGATGCGGGCGCCGGGCGAAGCGCCGGGCTTGATGGCGCTGGAGATCGCGATGGACGAGATGGCGGAAAAGCTCGACATCGATCCGATCGAATTCCGCATTCTCAACGACACCCAGGTCGATCCTTCGAACCCGGATCGCCGGTTCTCGCGACGCCAGCTGGTCGAGTGCCTGCGCGTCGGCGCCGAACGCTTCGGCTGGAAGACGCGCGACGTCCAGACCGGCAGGGTCCGCGTGGGGCGCTGGCTGATTGGGGTGGGTGTCGCCGCGGGTTTTCGCAACAACCTTCTGACGACGTCTGCGGCGCGCGTTCGTCTCGACAACAGCGGCATCGTGACGGTCGAGACCGACATGACTGACATCGGCACCGGCAGCTACACGATCATCGCCCAGACGGCGGCGGAGATGATGGGCGTGCCGCTCGACAAGGTGGTGGTGCGGCTTGGCGACTCGAGCTTCCCGGTTTCGGCCGGCTCGGGTGGGCAATGGGGCGCCAACAACTCGACATCAGGCGTTTACGCAGCGTGTGTCAAGCTACGCGAGGCGGTGACGCAAAAGCTTGGATTTAGCTCCGCCGACGCCGTTTTTGAGGATGGCAATGTCCGCTTCGGCAATCGCAGCGTTTCGCTCGCCGAGGCTGCAGGCGAAGCAGGCCTCGTCGCCGAGGACGCGATAGAATATGGCGACCTCGCCAAACAGTACCAGCAATCGACCTTTGCTGGTCACTTCGTTGAAGTAGGTGTCGACGCTGCAACCGGGGAGATCCGCGTGAGGCGGATGCTCGCTGTTTGCGCGGCCGGTCGCATCCTCAATCCCAAATCGGCGCGCAGCCAAGTCATCGGCGCCATGACCATGGGCGTCGGCGCGGCGCTGATGGAGGAGCTTGCAGTCGACAAGCGTCGCGGCTTCTTCGTTAACCATGATCTCGCCGGCTATGAGGTGCCGGTCCATGGGGACATCCCGCACCAGGAGGTGATCTTTCTCGACGAGACCGATCCGATTTCGTCGCCAATGAAGGCCAAAGGCGTCGGCGAGCTCGGCCTCTGCGGGGTCGGCGCGGCGATCGCCAATGCGATCTACAACGCCACGGGCGTGCGCGTGCGCGACTATCCGATCACACTCGACAAGCTGCTTCCGGGTTTGCCCGAGATATGAGCGTGGCTGTCGTTCTCGGGGAGCGATCGTCCCCTTCGCTGCCGCGCCTCGCAGGCATTCTGTTCCTTGCGATGCCTCTCTTGCGCTGTGCGCTACTGTCCCCCACTGGTATAGCGCCTCGAAGGGGCCCTCCATGACCCACGTGGCCGTGGCGGAGTCCCTCAATGGTAGTGCCGTCACCTGGATGGAGCAGGTGACGGACGACCAGTATGCCCGCGGCCCCGAAGCCGCCGATCAGTGCCGCGGCTGATTTGCTGGGCCGTGTCGGCCTTCAGGGCGTCGCGCCAGAGGCGGGCAGCCGTATACGCCTTCGAAAGAAGGGCGTCCGGCCCTGCTCAGGACCGGACGCGTAGGAGCCTATTCGGCAGGAACCGCGGCTGTGTCGCATGCGGAGGTGTCGCAATCCGCCGTGGCAAGGCTGCGCTGGCCGGTGAGCACGATGACCAGCGCGATTGCGCCCGCCACCACTGACACCAGGAACCCGCTCTGTGCGCCGAAGGCGTCCACCACCCATCCGGCGGCGAAGGAGCCGAGCGCCATGCCGATGCCTATGCCGGTCATGACCCAGGTGACGCCCTCGGTCAGCATCGCCTCCGGCACGCGCCGCTCGATCAGGCCGAATGCCGTGATGAAGGTCGGCGAGATCGCCACGCCGCTGACGAAGACGGCCAGTGCCAGAAGAGGCACCGTGTCGGCGACGAGCAACGGCAGCGTGGTGAGCGCGATGATGGCGATCGCGATGGCAAGCTGAATTTGCAGCGGTGTTTTCAGGTTCAGGGCGCCGATGATGATGCCGACGACGAACGATCCGAGGGCGTAGACGCCGATAACGAGGCTGGCAGCGCCCGGCTGGCCGAGCTCCTTGGTGATTGCCACGGTGCTCACCTCCGTGGTTGCGAAGGTCGCGCCAATGAAGATCAGGGCCAAGGTGATGATTTGGACCGGCCGCAGTCGGATTGCCGAACCGCCCGAGCCCTGGTCGACCGGTCGCACTCGCGGCTCGGTCGAGCGCTGCAGGATGAAGGCTGTCGAGCCGAGGGCGAGGAACAACGTGCTCGCCAACATTCCCGCTTCCGGGAAAAGGGCGACGCTCAGGCCCACCGATAGCGATGCCCCGGCGATGTAGACCAGCTCGTCGGCCGCCGACTCGAAGGCGAACGCGGTGTTCATCTCGGGGCGATCCCGGAACAGCTCTGTCCAGCGCGCGCGCACCATTGCGGGGATACTGGGCATTGCGGCGGCCAGCAGCGCCGACACGAACAGTGTCCATATCGGCCAGTCCTGATTGGCCGCCGCAATCAGCACTACGAAAGCGAGCACGGAAATGACGGTGGTAGGCACCACAATCCGCGCCTGGCCGAGGCGGTCCACCAGCCGCGATATCTGCGGCGCGACAAAAGCGTTGGCCAGCGCATATGTCGCGGAGACGGCGCCGGCCAGCCAGTACTCGCCGTGCGTCTGCGACAGCATCGCGACGATCCCGATCGGAGCCATGGCCATCGGCATCCGGGCAACGAAGCCGGCTGCGGCGAAGCCCTTGGCTCCCCTTGCCTTGAAGATTTCGCGATAGGGATTGGGCATGAGAACACTCCTGGATTTTTGAGGCCGAGCCACTTATATACGTGGCGTATGCAATCAGATAATGACATACGACACGTATGTCAATTTAATATACGAGACGTATGTGAAGGGACGAGCGAATGGGGCACAAACCACGCAAGGAGATGATCGCGGAGACCCGCGCCAAACTAGTCGCTGCGGCGCGCCATGCTTTTGGCACTGTTGGCTATGCCGAGGCGTCGATGGACGACTTCACCGCATCGGCCGGGCTGACGCGCGGCGCGCTCTATCATCACTTCGGCGACAAGAAGGGCCTTCTCCAGGCGGTCATCACCGAGATCGACGCGGAAATGTTGGCCCGGCTGAAGATCGTTTCGGCCAGGGCGGACAATCTCTGGCAGGGCTTTGTCGACGAATGCACCGCTTATATCGAGATGGCGCTGGAGCCGGAGATCCAGCGCATTGTTCTTCGCGATGGACCGGCGGTGCTCGGCGATCCTTCGCAATGGCCGAGCCAGAATGAGTGCATCCGCTCGATGAGCGAGAACCTTCAAAAGCTGAGGGACGAGGCAACCATCGTTGCCGTTGATCCCGAAGCCGCAGCAAGGTTGATCAGCGGCGCCTCGCTACATGCCGCGCAGTGGATCGCAAATTCGGAGAATCCCGAAGCGACGTCGAAAAAGGCGGTGAAAGCCTTCAACGTGCTTCTCGAGGGATTGCTCAAGCAAGGCCGCAGGATTGGCAGTCCGCACGCACCGGCTGAGATTGACAAATCGCTGGCCTGAGTTTGTTCAAGACCATCGAAGGCCAGGTGCCCGACCCCGACTGGGACTGGCGGCTGGTCGAGCCTCGGTCGGTGGCTCGCGCCGGACCCAACCAGCGCCCAACACCCAAACCCTGTTGAACGTCTGCCTTTGGCCATGCCAAAACATGGTCAAAGCCGCCGGGCGCGCCTATATCGGGGGCATGGTCACAAGGCTTTATACCCACCCGGTCTTTCTCGAGCACATAACGCCGCCCGGTCATCCGGAGCGGCCGGACCGCCTGCGCGCCATCGAACGGGTGCTCGACGACGAGGCCTTTGCGGCCCTTGATCGTGCCGAGGCGCCGGAAGGCGACGAGGCCACCATCCTCTACGCACATCCGCAGGAATTCGTCGAACGGGTCCGCGCTACAATACCGGACACCGGTATCGCTCGCGTCGACGCCGACACCACCGCCAGCCCGAAAAGCTGGCAGGCGGCCGTGACGGCGATCGGCGCTGCCAACGCCGCCGTCGACGATGTCTTTCGGGGCAACGTCGCCAATGTCTTTGTCGCCGCCCGGCCGCCCGGCCACCACGCGGAAAAGACGACGTCCATGGGCTTCTGCCTGTTCAACACCGCGGCGATCGCGGCGCGCTACGCGCAAAGGCAGCACCAGGCGGAGCGCGTTGCCATCGTCGACTGGGACGTGCATCACGGCAATGGCACGCAGGATATTTTCTGGGACGATCCGTCGGTGCTCTATTGCTCGACGCACCAGATGCCGCTTTATCCCGGAACTGGAGCCGTGAGCGAAACGGGCGCCGGCAACATCGTAAACGCGCCGCTGGCGCCGCAGACCGGCAGCGAGGTTTTCCGCGACGCTTTCCTGTCGCGTATCCTGCCGGCGCTCGACAATTTCGCGCCCGACCTCATCATAATTTCCGCCGGCTTCGACGCGCACCACCGCGATCCGCTGGCCGAGATCAACTTGACCGAGGACGATTTCGACTGGGCAACCGGCCAGCTGATGCAGCGCGCCAGTCGCCACAGCGACAACCGGCTCGTCAGCCTGCTTGAGGGCGGCTACGATCTGCAGGGATTGGCATTTTCAGTCGCCGCCCATGTCGGGCGACTGATGAAAGGATAGATGATGGCTGGTGAGACCAACGAAGACGTCAAGGCAATGAGCTTCGAGCAGGCGCTCGACGCGCTGGAGAAAATCGTCGATGATCTGGAGCGCGGCGACGTGCCGCTCGACCAGTCGATCCGCATCTATGAGCGCGGCGAGGCGCTGAAGGTGCATTGCGATCGGCTGCTCAAAGCGGCCGAGGACAAGGTCGAGAAGATCAGACTTTCGCGCGACGGCAAGCCGGTGGGTACAGAGCCGCTGGACGCGGAGTAAGGCACGGTCTCGAACGACAATTTCGCCTTGCGGCTTTTGGACATGATCGTGATTGCGGATCAAATTCATCCCGTTTGAAAACGGCTCCAGGACGAGAGGAGATTGCGAACGATGTGCAGAAACATCAAGACCCTGTTCAATTTCGATCCGCCGGCAACCAATGACGAGGTCCGCGACGCCGCACTCCAGTTTGTCCGCAAGCTGAGCGGAACGACGCGGCCGTCGAAACAGAACCAGCATGCGTTCGACCACGCCGTCGAGGCCATAGCCGCGTCAGCGCGCGAATTGCTAGACAGCCTCGAGACGACACAGCATCCGCGCAATCGCGAAGAGGTGGCGGCTAAGGCGAAAGCCAAGTCTGCACTCCGCTTCGCCTGAGAAAGACCGCATGAGCTTCTTTCCCGGAAACGACCCCCTGCCCGGTGACGCCTTCGCCAGCGGCCAGATCGAACTGATGGTTATTCCGAACGCCAAGGACATTGGCGGCTTCCAGGTTCGCCGGGCCTTGCCGACCGCCAGGCGTCGGCTGGTCGGTCCCTTCATCTTCTTCGATCGCATGGGCCCGGCGATTTTGCGGGCCGGCCAGGCGCTCGACGTCCGTCCGCATCCCCATATCGGCCTGTCGACGGTCACATATCTGTTCGACGGCAAGATCAGGCATCGCGATTCGCTCGGCACCGAAATGGTCATCCAGCCCGGTGACGTGAACTTGATGACCGCCGGCCGCGGTATCGTCCATTCCGAGCGTACGCCACAGGAGCTGCGCGGCGCGCCGATGTCGGTTTCCGGCCTGCAGACATGGCTGGCGTTGCCCGACGATAAGGAGGAGGTCGCCCCGATTTTCGAGAATACGGCGGCCATGCGTCTGCCCGAGATCGACGCCGAAGGCGTCAGCGGACGCGTGGTCATCGGCGCCTTTTCCGGGCTGCGGTCTCCCGTCATGACCGCTTCCGACACGCTCTATGCAGACCTCAGCCTGGCGCCCGGCGCCAGCGTGAAAATCCCTGCCGATGCCGAGGAGCGCGCCATCTATACATTAGAAGGCGAGGTATCGATCACCGGCGATCGCTTTCCGGCAGAGCGACTGCTGGTGTTCCGGCCCGGCGACGACATCGTCGTGTCGTCTGAGGGAGGCGCCCATTTCATGCTGTTCGGGGGCGCCTCACTCGGCTCCAAGCGCTACATCTGGTGGAACTTCGTGTCGTCGTCGAAGGAACGCATCGAACAGGCGAAAGAAGAGTGGAAGACAGGCCGCTTCGATATCGTTCCCGGAGATGAAGAAGAGTTCATTCCTCTGCCGGACAATTAGAGCGCGGCGCGCGGTTTTGGACACGCAAAGGAAACCTTAACACTTTGAATCTGGCCCGCGTCACTCACACGCATTTACATTCGCCGGCCAGCGGCCTATTTCGCACGTGAATAAAAAGCAGGCCCTACCACCAGTGAACGCAAAGCTCCATACGCCCCTTCTCGACAAGGTCCGCATACCGGCCGACCTCAGGACGCTTGACGAACGTGATCTGCCGCAGTTGGCATTGGAGCTTCGCACCGAGTTAATCGACGCCGTGTCCCACACCGGCGGACATCTCGGTGCTGGCCTTGGCGTGGTCGAACTGACGGTCGCATTGCACTATGTCTTCAACACGCCAGACGACCGGCTGATCTGGGATGTCGGTCACCAGGCCTATCCGCACAAAATCCTGACCGGCCGCCGCGACCGTATCCGCACCCTGCGGCAAGAGGGCGGCCTGTCCGGTTTCACCCAGCGCGCCGAGAGCGAATACGATCCATTCGGCGCCGCCCACTCCTCGACCTCCATTTCCGCCGGCCTCGGCATGGCAATGGCACGCGATCTCTCCGGGGGCCGCAACAATGTCATCGCCGTTATCGGCGACGGTGCTATGTCGGCCGGCATGGCCTATGAGGCGATGAACAATGCCGGCGCGCTCGATGCCCGTCTGATCGTCATCCTCAACGACAACGACATGTCGATCGCTCCGCCGACCGGGGCGATGAGCGCCTATCTGGCCCGCCTGGCATCGGGCAAGGCCTATCTGGGCTTGCGCGATTTCGGCAAGAAGCTGACTTCTTATCTGGGCGAGCGCGCCGATCGCGCCATCAAGCGGGCGGTCGAACATGCGCGCGGCTACGTCACTGGTGGTACGCTGTTCGAGGAAATGGGTTTCTATCACATCGGCCCGATCGACGGTCACAATCTCGAGCACCTGATCCCGGTGCTGAAGAACGTCCGCGACAATGCCGACGGCCCGGTGCTGATCCACGTCGTGACCCAGAAGGGCAAGGGCTATGGACCGGCCGAGGCGGCCGCCGACAAATATCACGGCGTCAACAAGTTCGACGTCATCACCGGCGCCCAGGCCAAGGCGCCGGCCAACGCGCCGAGCTACACGAAGGTCTTTGCCGAAAGCCTGGTCCAGGAGGCCAGAGAGGACGACCGCATCGTCGCCATCACCGCCGCCATGCCGAACGGCACCGGCCTCGACCTCTTCGGCGAGGCGTTCCCGTCGAGGACCTTCGACGTCGGTATCGCCGAGCAACATGCGGTGACCTTTGCCGCGGGCCTTGCCACGGAAGGCTTCAAACCTTTCGCTGCGATCTATTCGACCTTCCTGCAGCGCGCCTACGACCAGGTCGTCCATGACGTCGCCATCCAAAAACTGCCGGTCCGCTTTCCGATCGATCGCGCCGGCTTCGTCGGTGCCGACGGGGCGACCCATTGCGGCGCCTTTGACACGACTTTTTTGGCGACGCTGCCCGGTTTCGTCGTGATGGCCGCCGCGGACGAGGCGGAACTGCGCCACATGGTGCGCACGGCGGCAAGCTATGATGAAGGCCCCATTGCCTTCCGCTACCCGCGGGGCAACGGTGTCGGCGTCGACCTGCCGGAGCGTGGCTCGATTCTCGAAATCGGCAAGGGCCGTATCGTCAGGGAGGGCACCAAGGTCGCGCTGCTTTCCTTCGGCACGCGGCTGCAGGATTGCCTGACTGCGGCCGAGGAGCTCGGCGCGGCAGGGCTTTCCACCACGGTCGCCGATGCTCGTTTCGCCAAGCCGCTCGACGAGGACCTAATCCGGCGGCTGGCGCGCTCGCACGAGGTGCTGGTAACCGTGGAAGAGGGCGCAGTCGGCGGCTTCGCCAGCCACGTGCTGCAATTCCTGGCCCATGAAGGGCTGCTGGAAAACGGCCTCAAGCTACGCCCGCTTGTGTTGCCCGACACCTTCGTCGATCACGCCAAGCCCGAAAAGATGTATGCCGACGCCGGGCTGGATGCCGCCGGTATCGTGCGCACCGTCTTCGTGGCGCTGGGACGCACCGCCAGCGCGCAAAGCGCCTGAATCAAAATCTCAACGGCTTGCATCAGCTTGTCGACAGGCGGTCGTAACTGACTGTTTTGCTGTCTGTTTTGCTTTCGCCTATGGTGTATCATGAGGCCGCGATGACACCGTTGATGCAAGCGCTTCATCGTTTCCGCTATCACCTCCGTGACATGCCTCGTCCGCACCTCAGTTCAAGGTCAATGCCTTCTCCTACCGATACTACGAGGACCTGATTTAGTGTGATGTCGCTGCTATGAGAACCTGCTACCCTGACTCGTCATAAAACGGGCCAGTCGCGCATGGAACGGAGACTTAGCGCAATACTTGCTGCCGATGTGGTTGGTTACAGCCGGCTCATGGGTCTCGACGAGGGGGGTACGCTTTCGGCGCTCAAGACGCATCGGAGCGAGCTGGTCGATAGCAAGATTGCCGAGCACCAGGGCCGGATCGTGAAACTCACCGGCGATGGCATGCTGGTGGAGTTCCAGAGCGTAGTGAACGCGGTCGCCTGCGCGACTGACATCCAGCGCAGGATGCGCGAGCGCAACGCCGACGTGCAAGAGGAGCGCCGCATCGAATTTCGCATCGGCATCAATCTTGGCGACATTATCTTCGATGACAACGACATCTATGGCGACGGCGTCAACGTGGCGGCGCGAATTGAAACTATTGCTCGGCCCGGCGGCGTCGCAATCTCGGGCACGGTTCGCGATCATCTCGGCAAGAATCTTGACCTCGACTTCGAGGACACGGGGGAACATGAACTCAAGAACATCGACCGGCCGGTCAGAGTCTACCATGTCGCACTCGCCGCGCCTTTTCGCTTCGAGGATAGCGCCGTGACAGCAGCGCCTGAAACGCGCGTGAAGGAAAAACCTTCAATCGCCGTCTTGCCGTTCACAAATATGAGCGGCGACCCCGAGCAGGAGTATTTCTCCGACGGAATTACCGAAGACATCATCACCGACCTGTCGAAAATCTCTGGCCTGCACGTCCTCGCCCGCAACACGGTATTCACCTACAAGGGCAAGCCGGTGAAGGTGCAGCAAGTTGCGCGGGAACTCGGCGTCAAATTCGTGCTCGAGGGGAGTGTACGCAAGGCCGGTCAGCGCGTCCGCATCACGGGACAGCTTATCGACGGGGCGGATGGTGGCCACGTGTGGGCCGATCGCTATGACCGTGAACTCACAGACATCTTCGCTATCCAGGACGAGATCACTCAAACCATTGTCGATCAGCTCAAGGTCAAGCTGCTGCCGGCCGAAAAAAAGGCGATCAAGGCGGCTCCCACTGATAACGTCGAGGCTTATACGTACTATCTAAGGGGAAGAGAGTTTTTCCACCGGACGTCCAAAACCTACTATGTGCTGGCGAAGCGGATGTTCGGCAAGGCAATCGAGCTCGATCCGCTTTATGCGCGCGCCTATGCGGGCATCGCTGACTGCGACTCCTTTCTATTCCTCTATTACGACGAGAAGGTCTCCCTCGAGAGCATTCTCGCCAACAGCGGCAAGGCGCTCGATATCGAAAGTGGGCTGGCCGAAGCACACGCGTCGCGTGGTCTCGCTTTCTCGGTTAGCCAAAAATATGAGGAGGCGGAAAATGAGTTCGAACAGGCTATCGCAAGTGATCCCAATTTGTTCGAAGCGCACTATTTCTACGCGCGCGCCTGCTATGCGCAAGGCGAGTTCAAGCGGGCTGCCCACCATTACGAACGGGCCGCCGAGATCAAGCCTGATGACTACCAGTCAGTTCTCCTGCTTATGCAGGTTTATCATTCTCTGGGGCGGCAGGAAGACGAAAGGGATGCAGCCCGCAAAGGCCTCGAACGCGCCGAGCGCGAATTGGCAAAGTATCCTGAGAACCCCCGGCCAGCCTATCTTGGCGCATCTGCCCTCGCCTTCCTTGGAGAAATCGAGCGTGCGAAGGAATGGTCCGCACGTGCTCTGGCCATCGATCCAGACGATATCCTGACCCAATACAACGTCGCCTGCTTCTACTGCATTTTAGGCGAATTTGATCGTGCGCTCGATCTGCTGGAACGCCTGCTACCTGATGCCAACCACGAAACCAAGGCGTGGGTGAAGCAGGATTCTGACTTCACGCCGCTGCACGGGCATCCGCGCTGGCAGCGCGTATTGGGGTTGGCAGCTTAGCCATTGAACCCTGCCTCATAGCGATGAGCGGCCACTGCACTTTGCGGCACAATCGTGTCTCTCAGGGAGGATGAAATAGCCACTAAGCATACCTTTGGCGACGTTTGTGCCAGTGGCGGTCAGGGACCGCTCAGGGTCATGGGCGTGAATTCGGCCGGTCGCGAAACGAACCACCGCCAAGGGGTCATCTTCCGCCCTTCCGCACCGGTACTGAGTGTCAGATTTTTCCACTAGAACCACATATCGCGCACGCAGCGACCATCGCGCGGCAGGTCCTCGAACTTATGGAGACCATCGAAATGGTCGATTGGAAGGTCGGCGACAGTGTCTGGCGGCGCAAGCCTCACATTGACGGCGATCCGAATGCGACCGGCGGCACTGGCGCGCAAGCCACGCCAGGCCAGCACACAGGCGCATGTCGGACAGAACAGAATCTCGAGCGACGGGGCATCCTTTCCGAAGCGCGTATAAGCACTTGTCGGTCCCGCAAGACGGATGCGTTCGTCAACATAATCGTAAGCCCATAACGCGCCATAGCGGCGGCAAAGCGTGCAATTGCAGGCTGTGATCGAGCCGGGATCGCCCTCCAACGTCCAGTGGGCCGCGCCACAATGGCAGCTTCCGGTCAGCATCCGTCCTCCTTCACGTTCTGGCAGCAGAACGACATATCCTTCCCAACATTGTGCCGGACCTAGTGCGATATTCAACAAAGTTGTGGCGCGGCCTGATGCACTCGCCGCTTTCCAAGATGTTCGTTGTCTTCCCAATATCCTTGCCTTCGTGACGGGCATTCGCCATGAAGGCCAATGAACTCCCCGTTGCCAGCCAGCACACGCCAGCGGCTCGACGAACTTCTCGTCGCGCGCGGCTTGTTCCCCAGCCGCTCTCGCGCCCGCGACGCGATCGAGCGCGGTACCGTGACGGTCGATGGCGTCATTGCCCGCAAACCCGGCCAGACCGTCCTGGCTGATTGCCTCATAGCCGTTGATGATCCAGCGCAGGGTTACGTATCACGTGCTGCGCTGAAGCTGATCGCCGGGCTCGATCATTTCGGTCTCGATCCAGCTGGCAGCGAAGCGCTCGACGTCGGCGCCTCGACCGGAGGCTTCACTCAGGTCTTGCTCGAACGAGGCGTGGACCATGTCACGGCGATCGATGTCGGGCATGGCCAGATACATCCGGATATCGCTGCCGATCCGCGTGTGACGGTGATCGAGGGATTGAACGCCCGTCATCTTTCCGCCGCCGATCTTGCCGATCGCATTCCGGATTTTATCGTCTCCGATGTCAGCTTCATCTCGTTGAAACTGGCGCTGCCGCCGGCGCTCTCCATTGCCGGGAGCGGCGCAAGAGCAATATTCCTGGTCAAGCCGCAATTCGAGGCTGGCCGCGAGGCGATCGGCAAGGGCGGCTTGCTGAAAGACCCATACGATGCCGCGCGGGTTGCCGGCCTGCTGCAGGATTGGCTCGATGGCGTCCCCGGCTGGCGCTCGCTCGGACTGCATCTATCGCCGATCGAAGGTGGCGATGGCAACCGCGAGTTCCTGCTCGCCGGGATCAAGGATGCCGGAGTGAAGAAGGGCGGGATTGGAAGCCGATGAACGCGCGCTTCACGATCACGAGACTGGGATCCCAGGGCGACGGTGTCGCCGAGAGCGAAACCGGCGAGGTTTTCATACCGTTCACGCTGCCCGGTGAAACCGTGACCGCCGCGCGCGAAAAGGACCGCGCCACGCTGATGTCGGTGCTGGAGGCTTCGCCGCTTCGTATCGACCCTGCGTGTCGGCATTTCACCGAATGCGGCGGCTGCGCCATCCAGCATCTCGAGGCTGAAGCTTACCATCGGTGGAAGCGCGACAAGGTTGTACATGCGCTCAACAGCAAGGGCATCACTTGCGACATTGACGCGCTGGTGCCGTGCGCGCCGCAGACGCGCCGGCGCGTCGTGTTCACCGCCCGACGGAGCGAGGCCGGCATGCTGCTCGGATTCGTTCGGGCGCTGTCGTCCGAAATCATTTCCATCGAGGAATGCCCGATCTCGCTGCCCGAGATCGTCGCAAAGCTCGACAGTCTGAGAGCACTCGCCGAATTGATTTGCGCAACGACGAAATCGTTCCACATGACGGTCACGGCGACCGGTTCCGGCCTCGATGTCGCGGTTAACGAGTCCGGCAAGCTCGGCGAGAACCAGCGACGCGTCGCCTCCAACTTTGTCATCGCTCAGGGATTGGCCAGGCTTTCGATCGATGGCGAGATCATCATCGAGCCCAAGAAGCCGGTTGTCACGTTCGGCAGCGTCGCTGTCGCGGTGCCGCCGGGTGCCTTCCTGCAGGCCACCGAGGCCGCCGAGCAGGCGATGGCGGACATCGTCGGCCGGCACCTCGAGCGCGCCAAAAAGGTTGCCGATCTCTTCGCCGGCTGCGGCAGCTTTGCGCTACGCCTCGCAGCGAAGTCGGAAATCCATGCGGTGGAGGGCGACGCGGCAGCGCTTTCGGCGCTCGACCGGGCGTTCCGTTTCGCCAGCGGTCTCAAGCGGGTGACCAGCGAGCGCCGCGACCTGTTCCGGCGGCCGCTCACTTTCAAGGAGCTGAATGCCTTCGATGGCGTCGTCTTCGATCCGCCCCGCGCCGGCGCCGAGGACCAGTCGAAGCAGATCGCCCGCTCCGACGTGCCGTTTGTCGCTGCGGTTTCCTGCAATCCGGTGACGCTCGCGCGCGACCTGCGCATCCTCATCGATGGTGGCTATGCGCTGAAAAGCGTGACGCCGATCGACCAGTTCCTGTGGTCGTCGCACGTCGAGGCCGTCGCGCTTCTGGAGAAGCCGAAGCGAAGGCGGTGACCGGCTTTACATCTGTTGCGCTTGAATTGTGCGCAAAATGACCATATTTTGATTGCGGGCAGTCAAAATGCGCTAGGAAATTGTCATGAACACCGCAGCCCTCGAAATTCGAGCATCGCGCTTTGGCGAGGAACGGACGCCATTTCTTTCGGCAAGACGGGTGGCTGAACTGCTGGGCGTTACTCTGACCGAACTGGCGGGCCTGATCGGCGTCGCGCGCAACACGCTTGCCGCCAAGACCGGCGCGCGCAAGGTCGACGCCGCATTGAGTCCGATTGTCCGCATCCTGGCAATGGCAGGCGAGATGGCCGGCGATGAACAGCGTGCGGCGATCTGGTTCAAGCATCAGCCGATCCCCGGCTGGGCGGGAAAGACCGCCTACGATCTCGTTCGAGAGGGCAAGACGGACAAGGTGCTTGCCTATCTGGAGGCAGTCCGCTCCGGCGTCTATGCCTGAAAACAGACTGAGCCTATGGCGTGCCTTCGTGCCGCGTTGGGCGCATCTGCCGCTTTCCGGCGAAGGAGCGGCCCGCTTTGGCGGTCGCTGGAATCCGCTGGGCACCCCGGCGATCTATGCCGCGCGGGAATTGTCCACTGCCTGGGCGGAGTACAATCAGGGCTTTGTCCAGCATCCGGCGCTGATTGCGCAGCTCGAACTTTCAGGCGCGCGGCTGGCCGACCTGACGGACGAGGATGTACTGATCATGTTCGGCGTCACGGCAGATATTCACCGATGTGAATGGCGCGACATCATGGATCAAGGTCTGGTGCCTGAGACGCATACGCTGAGAGATCGCATGATTGCCGATGGGCAGCACGGTGTAATCTACCCGTCCTTCATGTCGCCGGGAGGCACATGTGTTGCGCTGTGGCGATGGAACGAGAGCAACGCACCCCGTCTGAAGGTCATCGATCCCGACCATCGCTTGCCGAAAACCCCGGCTTCGTGGCTGTAGGGCAGTTCGAACCTGGCCGGGAGACGGCTATGCTTCTTGCACGTCCTCATATCCGGCCGCCTTCGCGGCCTTGACGAACTTAGGGTCAAAAGTCGCGAAGCCGGCGCAGTGAACGGACTTGCCCAGATGCAGAGCATCAGCGAAGTCGAATCCCTTTTCCAAGAGGTCGAGCGCGGACGACACGACCGCTCCGTCCTCCATCTCCACCGTGGGGAGCCCACTAAATGCCCGTAACGTGCGGGCGATTTCGAGCGGCGCAAAACCATAGGTGCTGCGCAACACCCACTCGACCTCCAAGATCACCGTGACGCCGACAAAGACCGGTTGGCCATCAATCAGCGCCCGGGCGCGGGGAGACTGCTTGGGATGATCGCCCGTCAGATAACGGACGATGAGGTTGGTATCAATCGCGAGCATGCCGTCGCCGCGCTTCGGCGAGCACACCCGCGTCCATTTCCTCCAACGTCTTCGGCCTGCCGCTATGGGACAGGGATCCAAACACGTCTTCTGGCCGTGTCTCGGCGAAGACTGGCGCAGGCTTGAGTAGCACGCCCTCCGGAGTATCTTCGACCAGAAGACGTGTCCCAGCGTCCCATTCCCTCCGTTTCCGGATTGCGCTGGGCAAAATGACCTGTCCCTTGGTCGAGACAGTGGTTATGAGCTTTTCCGTAGCAGCCACCTCGGCACGCCCCTTAGATGTAAGACAAACGTAAGATAACCGGAGGTCACGCCAAATTCAAGGCGCAAGCTACCCCATTTGACACTATGGAGCAGCAGTGGCGGCCGAGATGGGTATTCGGGACAACAATGGCGCTGCCTGTCTCCATCAAACCCTTGTGCCGCCGACCGTCATCTGGTTCATCCTGAGATGCGGCTGGCCCACTCCGACTGGCACGCCCTGGCCGGCCTTGCCGCACATGCCGATGCCCGTGTCGAGCTTCATGTCGTTGCCGATCATCGAAACTCGATGCATGGCATCGGGCCCATTGCCGATTAGCATGGCGCCTTTGATCGGCTGTGTCACCTTGCCGTTCTCGATCATGTAGGCCTCCGTGCAGCCGAACACGAATTTGCCCGAGGTGATGTCGACCTGGCCGCCGCCGAAGGAGACGGCATAGATGCCGTTCTTGACCGAGGCGATGATTTCGTCCGGCTCCATGTCGCCTGATGTCATGTAGGTGTTGGTCATACGCGGCATCGGCTGGTGCGCATAGCCTTCGCGCCGTCCGTTGCCGGTGGCGTTCATGCCCATCAGCCGGGCGTTCTGGCGATCCTGCATGTAGCCGACAAGCTTGCCGTCGTCGATCAGCACGTTGCGGGCCGACGGCGTGCCTTCGTCATCCACGGTCAGCGAGCCGCGCCGTTCGGCGATTGTGCCGTCGTCAACGACGGTGACACCCTTCGCTGCCACCTGCTGGCCCATCAGCCCGGCGAAGGCTGATGTCTTCTTGCGGTTGAAGTCGCCTTCCAGCCCATGGCCAACGGCCTCGTGCAGCATCACGCCCGGCCAGCCGCTGAACAGTACGATGTCGAACGTGCCGGCCGGCGCCGGAATGGCCTCCAAATTGACCAGCGCTTGCCGCAGCGCTTCCTTAGCGGCGTGCTTCCAGCTCTCCTCGACCAGGAATTCGCCAAAGCCTTTGCGTCCGCCCAGGCCGTAGGAGCCGCTCTCCTGGCGGTCGCCGGTACCGACCACCACCGACACGTTGATCCTGACTAGCGGGCGAATGTCGCCCACCATCTGGCCGTCGGCCCGCACGATCTCGACATGCTGCCAGGAGGCGGCGAGCGATGCCGTCACCTGTCGCACACGCGGATCCTCGGCTCGCAGCCACGCATCGATTTCCTGAAGGAGCTTGGCCTTGGCCTCGAAGGAGGGCGAGGGGATCGGGTTCTCGTCGCCATAGAGATGGCGGTTTGTGCGGGCGGGAGCCGCAGCAAGCGTGCCGGAATAGCCGCTCTTGACCGTCGAGACGGCGTCGGCCGCCCGCAGCAGCGATGCTTCTGAAAGATCGCTGGAATGCGCGTAGCCGGTCGCTTCGCCGGCGACGGCGCGCAGGCCAAAGCCTTGGTCCGTGTTGAAATTGGCGGTCTTCAGCCGGCCATTGTCGAACATCAGCGCTTCGCTTTCGCTGTATTCGAGGAACAGCTCGCCGTCGTCGGCGCCGTTGATGGTCTCGGCGACGATCTGCTTGATGCGATCGTCGGAAATGTCGAATTGGCCGATGAGGCTGTCCATGGCAGGTCCGTCCGTGGAAAGAGATTGTCCTCACGATGTAGGCGCGAAGGTGCGCCCAGACAATCGGCAATGACCATTGTCATCGCTAAGGCCGGTCACAATCTCTTTTCGTTGGTAGGATTTTAGATTCTGACCGGATCAAGGCAGGGCGGCGAAACCGTCGGCGAAACCCTTGAGCTCGACCGGAATGCCGATGCCTTCCTCCGGCGTCTGGAAGACGATGAAGGTGGCTGACGTTCCGGTCTTCAGCGTGTCGAGCAGCGGCTTTTCGAGAATGACCTCGGCATAGCAGCCGTCCTGGAAGCAGCGCACGAAATAGGCGCGGCCGATGTCCTTGCCATCGACATTGAGGCCGAGCCCGTTGGGCAGCAGCACGCCGAGCGGCGCCAGCACGCGCAGGATTTCGGCCTTGTTGTCGGCGGTGCGCAGCACGACGACGGAAAGCCCCATCTCGGGACGGTCCTCGGCGACGACGTTCTGCATCATCACGCATTGTTCTGATGTGGCGCCGGCCGGCGTGTCGCAGATGATCGACCATGCGCCATGCGTCGACCGCACCTTGCCGCTTGGCTGCGCGGCATTGGCCTCGCCGATGCCAGGCAGGCCAGCGCCAGACAGGCCAACGCCAGACACGGCAGCGAGAAGGACGACCTTCGCCAAGCTTCTCGAAAGCGCGAGTCTCAAAAGCCCAAGTTTCGAAAGCCCAAGTCCCCAAACCCAAGAGTTCATGACGGCTCCATTGCGAATCACGGCACTTTAAGCCGCGCCAAGGGCAAGTAAAGGATGAGACCACTGCCGGCCTGCCTCGACCAAGGCAATTGTGCGCTTTTCCGTGCCAAATTCGCCCGAATTGCGACCGGCCGGCGCATTTTGCCAGGGCAGTCCGCCGCTCGGGCGTCCGGGATCCGCCACCGTCGCGGCCGCCGCCAAAATGCGCAGCCGCGCTTGCGCGCAAAAATGCCGCACGGTTTCCTCCGCTCCTTTCTTGCAGAGGCAAATAGAGTATGGTTTGAACCAGCCTCGGGACTATCCGGGATTCCCGTCCCGGCGTTGTTCGATATTCTTGCGGTCCGATCGCGAGGAACTGGGAGATAATGACGGCAATGAGAAAATTCCTAGCAGGCGCCAACTTCCTAGCAAGCGCTTGGGCCGCCACACTGTTCACTGGTGCATCCGCCCATGCGGCCCAGCCTGCGCCATGGGAAATGACCTTCCAGCCCGCCGCCACCGACATGATGCGGCAGATCGCCTGGTTCGAGCACTACACGCTGTGGTTCATCGTGCCGATCACCCTCTTCGTGCTCGCCCTTATCGCCTATTGCATCTTGAAATTCCGTGCCAGCGTCAACTCGATCCCGTCGCGTACCAGCCATAATACGCTGATCGAGGTGATCTGGACGGTTGGGCCGGTCGTCGTCCTGCTCTGTCTCGCCATCCCTTCGTTCCAGCTCCTGACCGCGCAATACACACCGCCGGAAGAAGCCAAGCTGACCATTAAAGCGACCGGCAACCAGTGGAACTGGGACTACGAATACCAGACCGAAAACACGCTTTCCTTCAACTCCGCGATCCTGGTGGATTCTGACCGCGCGGCGGCCGGCAAGGAGGATCGCGGCGTTTATCCGCGCCTGCTCGCCGTCGACAACGAGATGGTGGTGCCGGTCAACACCATGACCCGGGTGCTGGTGACGGCGGCGGACGTGATCCACGCCTTTGCCATGCCGTCCTTCGGCATCAAGACCGACGCGGTTCCGGGCCGTATCAACGAGGTCTGGTTCAAGGCGGAAAAGGAAGGCCTCTATTACGGCCAGTGTTCGGAACTCTGCGGCAAGGACCACGCCTTCATGCCGATCGCGATCCGCGTCGTCTCCGACGCCCAGTACAAGACCTGGCTGGCGGCAGCCAGCACCGACCTTCCTGGCGCCAACAAGGCGCTGATGGCCGAGGTCGACGGCAAAGACAAGGTAGCGGCCGCCGGCAACTGATGCCGCGACCAGAAAAGATCAGGGAACGGAGCCGAACATGGCAGACGCTGCAGCTCACGACCACGACCACAAGCCGTATCATGGCTGGGTCCGGTGGGTGTATTCGACCAACCACAAGGACATCGGTACACTCTATCTGATCTTCGCGATCATGGCGGGCTGCGTCGGCGGTGCCCTTTCGGTCGTCATGCGCATGGAACTGCAGGAGCCGGGGATCCAGATTTTCACCGGCCTGGCGCAGATGGTCTACGGCTTGAACGCCGACGCCGCGCTCGACGGCGGCAAGAGCATGTACAACGCCTTCACCACCGCGCATGCGCTGATCATGATCTTCTTCATGGTCATGCCGGCGCTGATCGGCGGCTTTGCCAACTGGATGGTGCCGATCATGATCGGCGCGCCCGACATGGCTTTCCCGCGCATGAACAACGTATCGTTCTGGTTGCTGCCACCGGCCTTCATCCTGCTGATCATCTCGGCTTTCGTGCCGAGCGCGCCTGGCGCCTACGGGGTCGGCGGCGGCTGGACGATCTATCCGCCGCTATCGACATCGGGCCAGCCGGGACCGGCGATGGATCTTGCGATCCTGTCACTGCACATCGCCGGCGCTTCATCGATCCTCGGCGCGATCAATTTCATCACCACCATCTTCAACATGCGCGCACCCGGGATGACGCTGCACAAGATGCCCCTGTTCGCCTGGTCGGTGCTGATTACCGCTTTCCTGCTGCTGTTGTCGCTTCCGGTTCTGGCCGGCGGCATCACCATGCTTTTGACCGATCGCAACTTCGGCACGACCTTCTTCGCGCCGGACGGCGGCGGCGACCCGATCCTGTTCCAGCACCTGTTCTGGTTCTTCGGGCACCCGGAAGTCTACATCCTGATCCTGCCGGGCTTCGGCATCGTCAGCCACATCGTCTCGACTTTCTCGAAGAAGCCCATCTTCGGCTATCTCGGCATGGCCTATGCGATGGTCGCGATCGGTGCGGTCGGCTTCATCGTCTGGGCGCATCACATGTACACGACCGGCCTGTCGCTCGACACGCAGCGCTATTTCGTCTTCGCCACTATGGTTATCGCGGTGCCGACGGGCGTGAAGATATTCTCTTGGATCGCCACCATGTGGGGCGGGTCGATTTCGCTCAAGACCCCGATGCTGTGGGCGATTGGCTTCATCTTCCTGTTTACCGTCGGCGGCGTTACCGGCGTCCAGCTTGCCAATGCCGGTCTCGACCGCCCGCTGCACGACACCTATTACGTGGTCGCGCATTTCCACTATGTGCTGTCGCTGGGCGCGGTCTTTGCCATCTTCGCCGGCTGGTACTACTGGTTCCCGAAGATGACCGGCTACATGTATTCGCCTGTCATCGCCAACACCCACTTCTGGGTCACCTTCGTCGGCGTCAACCTCGTCTTCTTCCCGCAGCATTTCCTCGGCCTCTCCGGCATGCCGCGCCGCTACATCGACTATCCGGATGCGTTTGCCGGCTGGAACATGGTTTCGTCCTACGGCTCGTATATTTCCGCCGTCGGCGTGGTCATCTTCCTCTACGGCGTGTTCGAGGCGTTCCAGAAGAAGCGGGTGGCCGGCGCCAACCCATGGGGCGAGGGTGCAACGACGCTCGAATGGCAGCTCCCTTCGCCGCCGCCCTTCCACCAGTGGGAACAGCTGCCGAAGATCAAATAGGCGGCTGCTGGGCGAATACCGAACCGCCGGTCCGCCCGGCGGTTTTGGCCAACGGAATGATGGACTTTAAGTACGCATGGCCCTTGTCGACGACACATTGACTGACGAACCGGGCTTTCGCATGTCGGAAGCGACGGCGGGCGATTTCTTCGCCCTGTTGAAGCCGCGAGTCATGTCGCTGGTGGTGTTCACCGCCTTTATCGGCTTGGTCGCGGCACCCGTGACCATCAATCCGCTGCTGGCGGCGATCGCTATCCTGACTATCGCCATTGGTGCTGGCGCGTCCGGCGCGCTCAACATGTGGTATGACGCCGATATCGATGCGGTGATGACCAGGACCGCTGGCCGTCCGGTGCCGGCCGGCCGCATCCGGCCCGGCGAGGCGCTGAGTTTCGGCCTGGTGCTGTCGGTGCTGTCGGTGATGACGCTCGGCGTGCTGGTCAACTGGCTGTCGGCGACGCTGCTGGCCTTCACCATCTTCTTCTATGCGGTCGTCTACACGATGTGGCTGAAGCGCTGGACGCCGCAGAACATTGTCATCGGCGGTGCTGCCGGTGCCATTCCGCCGGTGATCGGCTGGGCCGCAGTGACCGGAACGGTCAGCCTGGAAAGCGTCGTCCTGTTCCTGATCATCTTCCTTTGGACGCCGCCGCACTTCTGGGCGCTCGCCCTCTTCAAGTCGCAGGACTATGCCAGGGCCGGCATCCCGATGATGCCGAATGTCGCCGGCCAGGCTTCGACCCGACGCCAGATCTTTGCCTACGCGCTGATCCTCGCGCCGGTTGGCGTGCTGCCATGGCTGCTCGGTTTCACCACGCCCGCCTATGGCCTCCTTGCAGTGCTGCTTGGCGCCGGTTTCGTCTGGTATGCGTGGAAGGTGCTGCAGATGGCCGACGACGACCATGTGATGAAGCCGGCCAAGGCACTGTTCGGCTACTCGCTGCTCTACCTCTTCGCCATCTTCGCCGTCTACCTTGCCGACTGCGTCGTCGGGCGGATGCTGGCCATGGCGGGAGCATGACCATGGCCAACAAGAAGCTTGAACTCGTCACGCTGACCGAGCGTCAACAGAAGGCCCGGCGCAACCGCTCGGTAGCCATCGGCTTGGCGCTGGCGGTGCTTGTCGTCATCTTCTATATCGCGACCGTCGTGAAATTCGGTCACAACCTCACCGGAACGATGTGAGGCTTAAGATGAACCGCCAAACAGTGACCCATCCTCAAAAGAAGAACACCAACCGCATCGTCGCCGGCGTCTGCATCGCCTTTTTCGGCGGCATGATCGGCATGGCTTACGCCGCGGTGCCGCTCTACGCGATGTTCTGTCAGGCGACCGGTTACGGCGGCACCGTGAAACGCGCAACGCAGCAATATGCCGACCGCGTGCTCGACCGCGACATCACCATCCGTTTCGATGCCAACACTGCCGGCGTGCCCTGGCAGTTCGAGCCTGTCGCCCGCTCGATCACCATCAAGATCGGCGAGACGGCGCAGGCGCATTATAGCGCGACCAACAAATTCGTCCGTGCCACCACCGCCCGCGCGACTTTCAACGTGCAGCCGGAACTGGCGGGATCTTATTTCAACAAGGTCGAGTGCTTCTGCTTCACCGACACGACGCTGAAGCCTGGCGAGACGCTGGACATGCCGGTCGTGTTCTATGTAGATCCCGACATCGTCAATGCGCCGGAGCTGAAGGACCTGAAGACGATTACCCTGTCCTACACGATGTTCCCGGTCGAGAAGAACGAGAACAACAAGCCGGTGGCGTCGTCGGCGCCGGCCGAAGGCACAAGCAACAAAGTTTCACATACCGAACGAAGCCTCGGGGGTTGATATGGCAGACGCGCACGCAAAACCACAACATGACTACCATCTCGTCGACCCGAGCCCGTGGCCGTTCCTAGGATCGGTCGGCGCGCTGGTCACCGCGATCGGCGGCGTCTGTTACATGCAGTATCTCAAGGGCGGCGATTTCCCGATTTTCGGCTTCAATATCGCCAATCCATGGCTGTTCTACATCGGCCTCTTGATCGTCATCTACACCATGTACGCCTGGTGGTCGGACACCATCAAGGAAGGGCATGAAGGCCACCACACGCGTGTCGTGTCGCTGCATCTGCGCTACGGCATGATCATGTTCATCGCTTCCGAGGTGATGTTTTTCGTCGCCTGGTTCTGGGCTTTCTTCGACGCCAGCCTGTTTCCCGGCGAGGCACAGCAATACGCCCGCGCCGCCTTCACCGGCGGTGTCTGGCCGCCCAAGGGCCTCGAGGTCCTCGATCCCTTCCACCTGCCGCTCTACAACACCGTCATCCTGCTTCTGTCGGGCACTACGGTGACCTGGGCGCACCACGCGCTCATTCATGGCGACCGCAAGGGGCTGATCAACGGCCTGGTGCTGACCGTTGGCCTCGGCATGCTGTTCACCATGGTGCAGGCTTACGAGTACATGCACGCGCCGTTCGGCTTCAGGGATTCGATCTACGGCGCCACCTTCTTCATGGCGACCGGCTTCCATGGCTTCCACGTCATCATCGGCACCATCTTCCTATTGGTCTGTCTGGTCCGCGCGATGAAGGGCGATTTCACGCCCAAGCAGCATTTCGGCTTCGAGGCTGCCGCCTGGTACTGGCACTTCGTCGACGTGGTCTGGCTGTTCCTGTTCGCGTCGATCTATGTCTGGGCCTCGAGCGGTGCGGTGATCGAAGGTCACTGAAATCTTCTTGAGGAAATCGATGAGGCGGCTGCGGCGACGTGGCCGCCTTATCTTTTGGGGTGAAGAGCATTAAAGTATCGGAATGAGTGACGACAAGGCGATCTGGCCAGCAATCGATCCGATTTCGGCTGGCCTGCACGGCCGCTGCCCGCGCTGCGGCGCGGGACGGCTGTTTTCCGGCTTCCTCACCGTCGGCAAACGCTGCGCCAATTGCGGCCTCGACTATTCCTACGCCGATGCCGGCGACGGTCCGGCGGTGTTCGTCATCCTGATCATCGGCTTCATCGTCGTCGGACTAGCGCTGTGGATGGAGGTGACGCTGAATCCGCCGCTCTGGCTGCATTTCCTGCTGTGGATACCGCTGACGCTGGTGCTTTGCCTGGGCGCGCTCAGGCTGATCAAGGGTGTGCTCCTCACGCTGCAATACCGCAATAAGGCGGCAGAGGGCAGGCTGGACCTCGGCGAATGAGCACGACATCCGCTTCGATTGCAGGCCGTTCGCGGCCGAAGACGGCATTGCTGCTTGGCCTCGGCCTCATGCTGTTCTTCATCCTGCTGGCGCTCGGCACCTGGCAGGTCCAGCGCCTGTACTGGAAAGACGGTCTTCTCCAGACAATCGATCGGCGCACGCATTCAGCGCCCGTGCCGTTGGCCGAGGTCGAAAAGCGGTTTGCCGCCAGCGGCGATGTGGATTACACGCCGGTGACGGCGTCAGGCACGTTCCTGCATCAAGGCGAGCGACATTTCTTCGCGACCTGGGAAGGCCAGTCCGGTTTCGATGTCTTCACGCCCTTGCATCTGGAGGACGGCCGCTTCGTTCTGATCAATCGCGGCTTCGTGCCGTACGATCTCAAAGACGCTGCCAAGCGCCCGCAAAGCCAGGGTGCGGGCCAAGTGACGGTGACGGGGCTCGCCCGCAATCCGCTGCCGGCAAAGCCCTCGATGATGCTTCCCGACAATGATCCGCAGAAAAACATCTTCTACTGGAAGGATCGCGACGCCATGGCGGCGAGCGCCGGTCTGCCGGCCGGCGCGGGGCTGGTGCCATTCTTTATCGACGCGGACGCCACGCCGAACCCGGGCGGGTTGCCGATCGGCGGCGTGACACTCATCGACCTGCCTAACAGCCATTTGCAATATGCCGTAACCTGGTACGGCCTTGCGGTTGCCCTTGCCGGCGTCCTCATCTTCAGGCTTCGCCGCCCGGCGAAAGACGCATCGGCCCGAAAATCGGAATCGATTTTCGGAAAGCACGATGCGTAGATTGAAAGTGTCAGAGCAATTCCAGGAAAAGTGTGAAACGGTTTTCCGTCCGGAATTGCGTTAAAACAAAGAGGTAGAGCCGTTCTACGAACGGCTCTACAGCGTACTTTGTGCGTCCAAATGGACGCACGTCCCTCTAATGATCGCAACCGGCACCCTTGACAGGGCAGGGGTGCGCACCTCATTTCGCGCCTTGAGTTCAAGACTTGAGTTCACGCTGCGACCAACCGGCCGGGAATCATGCTTCACACGACCACAAAGCCACCGCTGACGATAAGGCTCTGCCAGCCGCGCGGCTTCTGCGCCGGCGTCGACCGCGCCATCCAGATCGTCGTGCTGGCGCTGAAGAAATATGGCGCGCCGGTGTATGTTCGCCACGAGATCGTGCACAATCGCTACGTCGTCGAGGGGCTGCAAAGCCTCGGTGCGGTGTTCATCGAGGAGCTCTCCGAGATACCGGCTGAGCATCGTGAGAGCCCGGTCGTCTTTTCGGCGCATGGCGTGCCGAAGTCGGTGCCGGCGGACGCCCAGGCGCGCAATCTCTTCTATCTCGACGCGACCTGCCCGCTGGTGTCGAAGGTCCACAAGCAGGCGATGCGCCATCAGCGACTCGGCCGCCATGTGCTTCTGATCGGCCATGCCGGCCATCCGGAAGTGATCGGCACGATGGGGCAGTTGCCGGACGGCGCCGTCACCTTGATCGAGACCGAAGCCGACGCCGCGAATTTGGTGCCCGCCGACCCGCAGGCGCTCGGGTTCGTCACCCAGACGACTCTGTCGGTCGAGGACACCGCCGGCATCATTCGGGTGCTTAAGGATCGTTTTCCCGATTTGCATGCGGCGGCAGCGGAATCGATCTGCTACGCCACCACCAATCGCCAGGAAGCGGTAAAGGAGACCGCCGCGGGTGCCGATCTCTTCCTGATCGTCGGCGCTCCCAACTCCTCAAATTCGCGGCGTCTTGTCGAAGTGGCCGAACGCGCCGGCGCCTCGATGTCGCTTCTTGTACAGCGCGCCTCCGAAATTCCGTGGACCGAGATCGCCGGCATCTCGACGCTCGGTCTGTCGGCTGGCGCGTCGGCGCCGGAAATCATCGTCGGCGAGATCATCGACGCCTTCCGGCAGCGCTTCAACGTGACGATCGAGCTGGCGGTGACGGCGACGGAGACCGAGGATTTTCCGGTGATGCGGGTGCTGCGCGACGTCGAACTGACGGCGGCCGACATGGCTTTCGTCAACGGAGCCGCGTGAAGAGCCCATGGCGGTCTACACCGACGTCAACGAAGGCGAGCTCGGCGCGTTCCTGAAGGCCTATCCAGTCGGCGATCTCCTGTCCTACAAGGGCATCGCCGAAGGCACCGAGAACTCGAATTTCCTGCTGCACACGACCAGCGGCTCCTACATCCTGACGCTCTACGAAAAGCGCGTCGACAAGGCCGACCTGCCGTTCTTCCTCGGCCTCATGAGCCATCTCGCCAGGAAGGGCATTTCCTGCCCGCTTCCGGTGACCGCGCACGATGGCGACGTCATCGGAACGCTTGCCGGCCGACCAGCGGTCATCATCACCTTCCTCGAAGGCGTTTCGCTGCGGCGGCCGACATCAGCGCATTGCGGCGAGGTCGGCAAGGCGCTGGCGGCGCTGCATCTGGCCGGCGCCGACTTTCCGATGACCCGTCCGAATGCCCTTGCCATCGATGGCTGGCGCAAGCTGTGGAGCGCCTCTCGTCTTCGCGCCGACGAGGTCGAGCCGGGACTGGCGGCCGAGGTCGATGCCGACTTCGCCGATTTCGAGCGGAACTGGCCGAACGGCCTGCCGGAAGGCATCATCCATGCCGATCTTTTCCCGGACAATGTCTTTTTCCTCGGCGAGAAACTGTCGGGGCTGATCGACTTCTATTTCGCCTGCAACGATCTCTACGCCTATGATGTCGCTACCTGCCTCAATGCCTGGTGCTTCGAGAAGGATTTTTCCTTCAACCTGACCAAGGGCACGGCGCTGCTTGCCGGCTACCAAAGCGTGCGGCCGTTGAGCGGCGAAGAGAAAGCTGCGTTGCCGATGCTGGCGCGCGGCTCGGCATTGCGTTTCATGCTGACCCGGCTTTACGACTGGCTGACCATTGCCAACGGCGGGCTGGTCGTGAAACGCGACCCGACCGAATATATCAGACGCATGCGTTTCCACCGGGCGATCAAATCCCCTTTTGAATACGGGCTGACATGACCAAGCGCGTCGAGATCTTCACCGATGGTGCCTGTTCGGGCAATCCGGGGCCTGGCGGCTGGGGCGCTGTCCTGCGCTACAACGGCGTCACGAAAGAACTGTCGGGCGGCGAGGCTGCAACCACCAACAACCGCATGGAGCTTTTGGCCGCGATCTCGGCGCTCAATGCGCTGAAAGAACCCTGTTCAGTCGATCTTTATACCGACAGCAACTACGTCAAGGACGGCATTTTCAGCTGGATCGACGGCTGGAAGCGCAACGGCTGGAAGACCGCCGCCAGGCAACCGGTGAAGAATGCCGAGCTGTGGCAGGCACTCGACGAGGCGCGCAACCGTCATCAGGTCGTCTGGCACTGGGTCAAGGGCCATGCCGGCCATCGGGAGAACGAGCGTGCCGACGAGCTGGCACGGCTCGGCATGGCGCCGTTCAAAAAAGGCCCCATCAAGACTGCGACGCCGAAGCCAGGTCCCCAGTCGAAGCAGCCGGCGATCGCAAAGCCACGGCGCTCGACCCAGAGTTATTGAATTCCCGCTGTGGGTCCGCTGTCTGGCAGGAAGACCTATCATGCCGATCGCATACTACATCACGCATCCCCAGGTTCGGATCGATGCCAATGTTCCAGTGCCAGACTGGGGGCTATCCGACATCGGGCGAGCGAGAACGTCTGCAATGCTCGATCAGCCGTGGGTTCGGTCGATCCGGCGTATCGTGTCATCGGGTGAACGCAAGGCGATAGAAACCGCCGAGATACTCGGAAGGCATCTCCGTCTTGAGGTCGAGGTGAGGGAACGGATGCATGAGAATGACCGGTCGGCAACCGGTTTCCTACCGCCTGCGGAGTTCGAAGCGGTCGCGGACCAATTCTTCGCCAATCCATACAGCAGCATTCGCGGATGGGAGCGGGCAATCGATGCTCAGCATCGGATTCTGAGCGAGGTAGACACTGTGCTCGGCACAGATGACGCCGCCGACGTTGCTTTCGTGGGCCACGGAGGTGTCGGGACGCTTCTGCTGCTTTCTCTCGGCGGGCGGGAGATCAGCCGCGAGGCGGATCAGCCAGCGGGCGGCGGGAACTATTTCGCGTACGATATCCGCGCGCGTCGCGTTGTCCACGGATGGCGGCCGATCGACAGGCTGGCGCAGCTCCGCGACGATTAATTGCTAACGGATTAGCAGCGCCGTGCCGAAAAGTCCGAGCGCGAACACAGTATGCGACACGAGGTTGAGGGCGCGGATCTGCATCGGGTTGGGGCGCTTTGACGCGGCCCAGCCGGCGCCCATGCCGGGCGCCAGCAGGAACCAGCCGGCACCTACGGTGACGATGCCGAGGATGAAGGCCGGCAGGAAGGTCGGCGCGGCCAGCCACGCCGCTCCTGCCAAAACGGCCAGAATGATGCCGTAGACGATGCCGACAAAATAGTGGAAGGCCCAGCCCAGCGCTGCTTCATGCGCATAGGGTGCTGCCGCGCCGATATCGTCATGGAAGACCTTGCCGTCCCTCAGATGCCAGACCCAGCGACCAACCAGTCCCCAGTTCGGCCGCGGCTGAGCAAACACCGTGTTCAGGAAAATCGCCCAGAGGTCCATGAGCGCCGTGGCGCCGATCCTAATCGTGACAGCGCGCCAGCAGTAGTCAAACATCATTGAGGTCCCCCAAAAGCGGGCAACTCCGAACAGCTAGCCCGAAACCGGAACCAGTTTTGTTGGGATCATGCGGCTCAGAAGTTTTGGATCGTTCTTTGCACGCCCAATTGGACGCGCAGCTGCCCAAACAAGCGTGATCGTCAGGCCAAAGGAGCTTGAGAACCTTGGCCTATGCTGTCGCCAAGTCCGAAAGTTGTCCGAGAATGTGAGCCGCACCGGATTCATCGACACCAGGTTTTGTCTCGACATTGAGCGCGGCGACCTTGCCGTCGTCGACGATCATCGAAAACCGCTTCGAGCGCAGCCCCATGCCACCGCCGGAAAGGTCGGCGTCGAGACCGATCGACTTGACGAAATCGCCATTGCCGTCGGCAAGATAGAGGATCTTGCCCTCACCGCCGCTGAAGCGCGCCCAGGCGCCCATCACGTGAACATCGTTGACGGCGACGACGGCGATGGTGTCGACGCCGCGCGCCAGGATGGCGTCGTAATTGTCCAGAAAGCCGGGCAGATGGTTGTTGGAGCAGGTCGGCGTGAAAGCGCCGGGAACAGCGAACAGCACCACCTTCTTGCCCGAAAAAATCTCGGCCGTCGTGATCGCTTTTGCGCCGTCGGCAGTCATCGTCTTGAAGGTTGCTTGGGGCAGCTTGTCGCCAACGGCAATCATCATCGTGGTCCTCGTTTGACAAATGGATGGGAGTGTCCTTGCGATAGCGAATTCAGCCGTTCCCCGCAACTGTCGGGGTGGCTGGAGCAAAGGATGTTCGACCTGAACATCCTTGGCAGGGGATCAAGGGAACGGCAGCAGGCCTTCGACGGCGCCGGCCGCAGTTGTCAGCGTGTAGTAAAGTCCGCCATCCGTCGGCGTCGCCGTCGGCCTGTCGAGGATCGGCACGGTAAACACCAGCTTGCCGTCCTTCTCGCTGCGGGCCGGCACGCCGAACATGTAGTCCCGCTCGCCGGCGACGAAGAGATCCGCTCCGTTGGGATTGCCCGGAAAGCTCGCCTCGACAATCAGTGTCTCGCGGTCTCCCGGCAGGATATTGACGCCGAAATCGGGTCTTGCGGGAGCAGGCAGCGTTGCAAGGGCCGCCTTCACCAAAGCGGCGTCTTCGACATTGTCCGGATCGGAGCCCGGATCGATGGTCAGCTTCGTTTGCACCGGGATGCAGATCGTCTCACAAATTCCGAGAAAGATATCGGCATCGATGACGGCCGGCTCGTTCGGCGCCGACAGCGTGAACGTTACCGGCAGCGAAACCGGATGGTCGTAGCCGGCCCATTTGCCAGAGCCGTCGTCGTGGCGCTGGGGTGGTGGAAACGAAAACGTCGCGCTGGCAATGTTGGTGCTGGCCGAGATATCGATTTGCGGCGGCACGCCCGCGTCGCCCGGATCGCGCCAGTAGGTTTTCCAGCCAGGCTTGAGCGAAATATCGAGGACGCCATGGATGCGCCCGGCTGTGTCGGGCTTGCCGCTGGTCACAAGGCGTACTTTGCCGCCTTCGCTATCGTACCAGATCGACGAGGTGGCTGCGGCGGGAAGACCGGTTCCACATCCAACAGCGGCGCTGAGCAGCAGGACTTTAAAGCTTTGCATGGCGGTGATTTGAGCGTCCGTTCATGGCTGCGCAATGACTTCATGGCGTCGCTGCTATCATATTTGCGTGACCTCGGGCACAGCTTTGCGTGCCTTGGATGCACATCTGCGGCCAAATCGCGCGCGGCGCATCTTTTCGGCGCTCCAGAAACGCGTTACGCTCCCCCTCATGGACTTGTTGCGCCACAAGAAGATGGCCGCGGGACGCGGCTTTCTCGACGACCAGTTCCTGATTGCCATGCCCGGCATGAAGGACGACCGCTTCACGCGCTCCGTCATCTATATTTGCGCACACAGCGACGAAGGCGCGATGGGCCTGGTCATCAACCAGACACAGCAGATGCTGTTTCCGGATCTGCTCGTGCAACTCGGCATCATGAACGAACAGGAAGCGATCCGCTTGCCCGCGCAGGCCCGCGACTTCGTCGTCCGCAACGGCGGACCGGTGGACCGCAGCCGGGGCTTCGTCCTGCATTCGGGCGACTACCGCGTGGAATCGTCGCTGGCCGTCTCCGACGACATTTGCCTGACCGCGACCGTCGACATATTGCGCGCCATTTCGTCGGGCCGTGGGCCTCGGCACGCGCTGATGGCGCTCGGCTATTCGGGCTGGGGCGCCGGTCAGCTGGAAAGCGAAATCGCCGAGAACGGTTGGCTGACCTGTCCGGCAAATGCGGAGCTTCTGTTCGATACCGACATCGAGCGCAAATACGACCGGATACTCGCTTCGATCGGTATCGACCTCGCGCATCTCAGCCTGGCCGCTGGTCACGCCTAACGCATGTCGCGCAAAAGTGTGGAGCGGTTTTGCGCGACATGCATAAAACAACAACCTAAAGCGCGTCGCGTGAGGCCGATCAAACGCGACGCGCATTAGAGGTGAAAACCGATACCTGGCTGGTTACCGTCGCACTGCCGTCGCCAGCTGTTTGCCCAGATCGTAGACGAGATTCTCGAAACCCGACGTCCAGGACAGGTCAGCCTCCTTCACGCGCGTTTCGACATCGCTGTATTTGCCGATGCGGGCTTCCAGGAAGGAGCGCAGGCGCTGGTGAAACTGGCCGACGGTGAGCTGTTTTCCCTCGGCTTTGAAGACCGCAGTATTGAAGCGTGCTGCCTGGGGGAAGATTTTGCTGGCCGTGGCATTGGGCTTCTCATCGGCATTCGACAGGAGCGCTGCTGCCCCGTTGGTGCCAAGGAAATGGGGTAGGTAGAGATCCTTTTCATCCATGGCTTTCTCAAGACGAGCTTCTATGCGTTGCTTGGCTGCGAGAAGGTTCTTGGCCGCAAGTGCCGCCGACAGATAGGGATCGCGCCTGAATTCAAGGATGCGCTGTTCTTCGGCCTTGTCCTCGACGAAATGGTATTCGCGTTTGCCCTCGGGGCGGGTCCGGATCAGTTCCGCTTCGTCGCCCAAGCCGAATTCTGCACCGTACTTCTTCACCGCCTCGAGCCATGTCTGGTCGAGGAATTGCATAAGACCAAGCGCCGACCCTTTGGACGGGCGATTGTTGATGTCGAAGGAGGATTCCTTCTCGGCGATCGCAAAAAGCGTATCGGCAGGAAATTGGGTGTCCTTGGCTGCACGAAGGATTTCGCTGGCGATGTGCTGCGACACCTTGTACTCGCCGAACTCGTGCATCGACATGCCCATGACGATCTGTTCCGCGCCTTCGGAAAGGATGGAGACGGTGCCCTTCAATGCCTGGGCCAGCGTGCGTTCCCACTCGTGTTCAGAGGTCGATATGGTGTCTGGATCGATGATGTCGAACTCGGGCGCGGCCGAGGGGAAACTCAGAGCCGAGAACGGAACAGCAGTGGCAACCGCGGCTTCGGTCACGCCGTTGACCAGGACTCCCGAATAGACCGGCCATGGCATGGCTGCCACTGTCGCCGCCAGGCCAAGCCCCGCGACCCTTTTCGACAAAGGCCGGCCAACCGAAAGGATTACGGCTCCGCAAGCAAAGAATTCAAATGTTCTTTGGAGTGACGCCAGGTCCCCCTCCGTTCCTTGTCTAGCCGCCCAGATACTTTGGGGCAGGTCTATTTCCAACGTTGAGCCGTCAACGTCGAAAAAGACAAGAAGAACGGTCAGTGCTTCATTCAACTAGTCATGGATAATGGCGGCACAATGGCCACAGTGCGGCAAAATAATTCGACTGTAAAACAAACTGGTTTTAATCGACGGCGGCGTAGCGATACGTTGCTTGTGAAGCCTCTCGATTGCGACCAGGGATTCCCTGAGGTGGTCTGCCCTCGACCGCAGCGGGGCAATCCTTTCGGTTCTCGAACGGCAGATTGTGAATGAGCAGCCATTCTCGGCACAATACTCGAGCGAACGAGTTCTCCGCTGGTGAGAGATCATTTAGCCTTTGGCTGTCGCCAGATTGGTGCTGAGCTCGAAGGCCAGTCCCGACCCGATGGTGTATGGCTGCAGCACGGGCGCACTCTCGCTCACGATCGCCTCCACGACGCGCTTGCGTTCCTGATCACCCAATTCCTTGGCTAAGGAACTCATCCCGACCAGCGCCATCGTATTCAAATGCAGGAAAGGTACGCCTTCCCCGAAATGGATGGTGCGCGAAATAATCCTTGATCGGACCTCGCGGAAGCCGGCGTCTCGCAGCAGCGCCTCAAGTGGAGCCGCTTCCCCGAAGCTGTACCGTTGATCGGCGATGGCGCCCAGATGGCGCTCTGCTACGCGGCGCAGTTCGCGAAAGAACGGGATTTCGTCGTCCGGGCGCCACGTGGCGATCGCCAGCCTGCCACCCTTCGCCAGCGCGCGACGCATCTGCGCCGCCGCCGCGGGTTTGTCAGGAAAGAACTGCAGTCCTTGCTGGCAGATGACCACGTCGAACGTCTCACCATTACGCAGAGGCAGCTCGCCGGCATTGCCCTGGCGCCAGTCAATGGCTGGTTCTACGGCGCGCGCCACGGCGAGCATGTCCGGGCTGATGTCGACGCCGACGATATGTCCGGCTTCACCGAGCCGCTGTCTTGCAACGCGCGCCACTATTCCTGTTCCGCAAGCGATATCGAGCACGCGATCGCCCGAAGACAACTCCAACTCGTCAAGAGCCATCTCGGCCCATGGACGGAAGAGAGGGCCGACGAGCCACCGCTCGTACATCTCCGGGAAACTTGCCTGGTTCATTGCGTAGCTGGGCAAGGTCATGATCGTCCTCCCTCAAATTTCCATCCGGCCATCGCGAGCCTTTCTCCGCGCTCCTTGGCCGAGCGCGATTCCAACGAAGCAAGAAAGTTGCAGTCGTTTCGCAGAAAAAGAGAAGGCATCTCAAATCAGCAGTAGCTCCAGTTTCAGCAATAAACGCCTAGCCCGGCCAATCGAACGTTTGGGCAGCTCGGACCATTGCCGCCGTCGCCGGGCTATAGGGCCGGCCCGGAACGCTAGCCAGGGACACCGTGCGTGCCACCGCGGGTTCGATCAGCGGACGCTGCAGAAGTTCAGGCGATGTCACCGAATATTCAGGCATGAAGGCGAAGCCGATCCGCGCCAGCACCATTGATTGGACCCAATCCTCGCGCTCGGAACGAAAGCGGGCATAAAGGCTAACGTTTCTTTCCCGGCACACACCCATCACCAGGTCCCGCATTTCGCAGGACAGACGATCGACATAGGGTTCTTGAGAGAGATCGACCAACTTGATTGCATTGAGGCTCGCAAGTCGGTGATCCGGCGCGAATACGACGACGTAGCGCTCACTGTAGAGATCATGGACGCGGAAAGCCGCTCCCAATCCCTCCAGCGGATTGAGAACGGCCAGATCGAGATCGCCTTGCTCAAGCCTGTTTTTCAGTTCCTGAACGCTCGCCTCGCTAATTTCAAGCTCGACGCCATGATAGTCGCGCTGGAACTTTGCCAGGAACCGGGCGAGCTTCACATGGCCGATGGTCGACATGACGCCGAGGCGGATCGGCACCTGGTTGAGCAGCCTGAAATTATCGGCAAGCGTTCTGGTTGCGTGGGCCTCCTGCATGATCTGCTGAAGATGCGGCAGAATGGAGCGCCCGAACTCACTCAGGAGGATGCGTTTTCCCTCGCGGTGGAACAACGGCGCGCCAAGCTCATCCTCGAGCGTCTTGACCGCTTTGGTGAGCGCCGGTTGAGACACATTGCAATCGGTGGCGGCCTTGGTGAAGTTCAACATCTTCGCGGCGGCAAGCACGTAGCGAACCTGAAACATCTCCATGGCGAGCCCTCCCGAGGCGGTTCCACGAAACGGCATTGTAATCCTTTCATCGATAACTGTCGGCTATCGATCGATAGAAAAAATGTCGTTCTCTTTCGCCCGCCGCTGTATTCAACTCCTGTGGTCACTGTTCACAGGAGGAGATCTGGAAATGACTGTTTACATGGTGGAACGCGACCTCAAGGGCATCAGCATGGAAGCGCTGGGAGATGCGCAGAAGGCGGCGATCAGCAAGGCCGCCGAGATGTCGTCCAAGGGCACCGACATCAGCTATCTGCGCTCGACCTTCGCACCGGAGGACGGGCGCTGCATGTGCCTGTTTGACGCTGCCTCCGATACCGACGTGAAGCGTCTAAACGACGATGCGGGGCTGCCCTATCACAGAATCGTGCCGGCGCTCGATCTTACCCCATAAGGCAGCACGACCGGGCTCGTGATGACCATCCGGGCCCGGTGTTCTGGCGGATCATGCGCAGCGCCAGACTGATATTTGGAACGACGGAAAGGCCAAGACGTTCGTGCATGCAGCATCCGCTAGCCACGGGTTCAACGCTTGTTGTTGCCAGGGGACGGAGGCGTACCATGTTTGGCAATTCGGGCATCATTCCTCTGCCTCGCCCCCTTGAGCGCCGTGTGGATACTCTTGCGCAGTCGTTCATGCGCCAGCGGCTCGGATCGCAGATGGACTTCTCGACCCCGGAAGGCGAGCCGGCGCTGTTACCGCCCAACTCGGTGTCCTGGCGTATTTTCAAGAACCCTGTTGCGCTGTTCATCGGCGGGGTTACGGCGGTACTGCTCGAATTGGCAGAGCCGCGGGTTCGCGACGCCATTTGGCAGCACAGCACATTCCGCTCGCAGGCGCTCCGACGATTGCAGCGTACTGGCCTCGCTGCCTTGGTTACGGTCTATGGCCCTCGAACCAAGGCTACGGCCATGATTGAAGGTGTAGTCAGGACGCATGGGCGCGTTTCGGGTCGAACCAGCGAAGGTGAGCCATACCACGCCACCGACCCGGAGTTGCTGAATTGGGTGCAAGCGACGGCCGGGTTTGGTTTCATGGAGGCGTATCACGTCTATGTGCATCGTCTGCGTTTTTTCGAACGGGACGCGATGTCTGCTGAGGCTCGCCCCGTCGCGCTTCTCTATGGTGCGGCCGGCGCGCCCAAGTCGCAGGCCGAGCTTTACGCGCTGTTCGATGTGATGCGGCAAAGACTCGTCCCGTCGCCGATCGTCTCGGAGTTCCTGGAGATCATGGTAGACGTTCCCGCCTTGCCGGGAGTGGCTCGACCGCTTCAGCGGCCATTTCTGAAGGCGGCAGTCGAGATCCTACCCCGCTGGGTTCGCACGCGCTTGGCACTCGGCGACCGCTGGACGTTGAAGCCGTGGGAGCGTGCTTTTGTGAAGACAACGGCTGCAATCTGCGAGAGCATCGTCCTCCCTTCATCCCCCGCCGTTCAATCGTGCCGTCGCCTCGGCCTTTCCGAGAGCTATCTCTATCGCCGACGTTAATTCAGGCTTTCCAACATTGATGGAGCCGCGCCGCGGATAGCAAATTTAGTTTTCGATACCGCGTGACCAAAACGGGTTACTCGCAACCTCCGAGCACCGGAAGCAGACCCCTGGCACGCCCAAAGTGCGCAGCGGTTTTGGGACAACCGACTTGCACAAAATCAAGCCCGAGTCAGCGGATACTGTTCCTTCAGCGTCTTCAGCACCTGATCGCCGGGCATCGGCGCGCCGAACATGAAACTCTGCACATATTCGCAGCCCATCTGGCGCAGTTCGAGCGCATCACTTTCGTCCGAAATGCCCTCGGCCACGACCGAAAGGCCGAGTTCATGCGCCATGTTGACCATGGATTTGAGCAGCACCGCGCGTTTCGGTGTCGCGTCGTCGACAAAGCTCTTGTCGATCTTGATCGTGTCGAAGGGGAAGCGCGTCAGATAGGCCAGCGATGAGTAGCCGGTGCCGAAATCGTCCAGCGACAGGCCAATGCCAAGCTTCTTCAGCTTGTTCAGTACATGGGCTGTCTGCTCGGGATTATCCATCACCAGCGATTCGGTGAGTTCGAGCCGGAAGCAGCGCGGCTTCAGATTGGCCCGCGCGATCACCGAGCGGACGTCGCTGACCAGATCGCGGCGGATGAGCTGACGGCTGGACAGGTTGACCGAAACCGAGAGCGGCGCGTCGCCGATCTGCTTTTGCCATCCGGCCAGATCTTCGGCGGCCTGTTGCATGGCGAACAAGCCAAGCTGCACGATCAGGCCGCAGCTCTCGGCGACCGGGATGAAATCGCCCGGCGGGATCATGCCGCGGCGCGGATGGTCCCAGCGCAAAAGCGCCTCGAAGCCGGCAACGCTGCCGTCTTCGAGCCGCACGATGGGCTGGTAAGCGAGTGTGAATTCGCGCCGTTCGATGGCGCGGCGCAGATCGGACTCGAACTGCAGCCGGTCGGTGCCCACGGTCCGGAAGGCGGGGCGGAACGGCTCGATCCTGTCGCCGCCGAAACGCTTGGCCTGGTGCATGGCAAGCTCGGCGTCCTTGACCATATCCTCGGCCGAACTCTGCGCCGAGGTCCAGGTGACCAGCCCGATCGAGGCGGTCAGCACGATCTCGCGCTTGGCAAAGGTGATCGGATTGTTGATCGCATGCTTGATGGCGTCGGCAACGGCTGCGATGCGGGCCGGGTCCTGTTCGGAAAGCAGCATCAGTGCGAACTGGTCGCCGGCAAAGCGCGACAGCGAATCCTTCGGCTTAAGCAGCCGGTGCAGCCGGCGCGCAATGGTCAGCAGGATGGTATCGCCGGCCGAGATGCCGAGCCCGTCATTGACCTGCTTGAACCGGTCGATATCGATGACGAAGACGGTCGGACGCACCTTCTCTTCCGTGCGCGCAATCGAGATGATCGCCTCCAGCCGGTTCATCAGCAATTCCCGGTTCGGCAGGCCGGTCAGATTGTCGTGCACGGCATCGTGCAGCAACCTCTCCTCGGACTTCTTCTGCTCCGTTACATCGACCATGGTGCCGACGCAGCGGATGACCTCGCCGTCCGATCCGATCACCGGCCGGGCGCGCAGCGAAAACCAGTGATAGTGCCCATCGGCACCGCGCAGGCGGAAATTCTGCGACACACGGCCGCGCCGGTGTTCGAGCACCACGTCGAGCGTTGTGCGGAACGTGTCCCGATCATCGGCATGCAGCACCGGCAGCCAGTTGCGGGCGGCTCCGCCCAGACTGTCAGGCGCAAGGCCAAGCTGGATGCTGACATCCGGCCTGGTGACGACGCGGTCGCGCATGACGTCCCAGTCCCACACCGTGTCGCCCGATCCGGCGACGGCCAGCGCCTGCCGTTCGAGATCGGAGAACAGGCCCTGATGCAGTGCGCCGCCGGCAAAGGCGTGCTGCATGACGGTGAAGCCGATCAGCAGGATGATGAGGATCAGCCCGCCGCCTAATGCCGGCTGGGCGATGTCGTTGTCGAGCATGCCGGTGATCGCCATCCACGACCCGCATAGCCACAACAGGACCATGACCCAACTGGGCACCAGCATGATGGCACGGTCGTAGCCGCGTATGCCGAGGAAGATGATCAGGCCGAGGCCGGTCAGCGCGGTGGCGGCGAAGGACAGCCTGGCGATGCCAGCGGCGACCGCCGGATCGACGATTGCAACGCCTGCGATCAGTACCAGCCCCAGAATCCAGACCAGCGCGCCGTAGCTGAAATGGCCGTGCCATCGGTTGAGGTTGAGATAGGCGAACAGGAACACCACGAAGGTCGCCGCAAGCGCCACCTCCGTTCCGGCTCGCCACATCTGCTCGTTGCCGGGCGATATTTCCAAAACCTTGTTGAGAAAGCCGAAATCGATGCAGATATAGGCGAGCACCGCCCAGGCGAGTGCTGCGGTTGCCGGGAACATCGAGGTCCCCTTGACGACGAAAAGGATGGTCAGGAACAGCGCCAGGAGGCCGGCGATGCCGATGACGATACCGCGAAACAGCGTGTAAGAGTTGACGGAGTCCTTGTAGGATTCCGGATCCCATAGATAGACCTGCGGCAGTTTGGGCGAGGCAAGTTCGGCAATGAAGGTGATCACCGTTCCGGGGTTCAGCGTCACCCGGAACACATCGGCGTCGGGGCTGGTCTGGCGGTCGAGCGCGAAGCCCTCGCTGGGCGTGATCGCGGCAATGCGGGTCGAGCCGAGATCCGGCCAGAAAATGCCGGAATTCACCAGCCGGAAATGCGGTGCGACGATCAGCCTGTCGAGCTGCTGGTCGGTGGTGTTGGCAAGCGCGAACACCGCCCAGTCGCCGGTCGAGCGCGCATCATTGGCCTCGACCTCGATGCGCCGCACGATGCCGTCCGGACCCGGCGCGGTCGACACCTGGAAGTTCTCGCCCTGGTTGCGGTAGATTTCGACGGCGCCCGAAAGGTCCAGCGCCACATCGTCGCGGGCGATCTTGATCGGCTCGACGGCGAAGGCCGAGGACGCCGCGCAGAGCACGACGATAGCCGTCAGCACAAAGGCGAACAACGACCCGATTCGCAGGAAATTCGTCAAAAATCAGTCCTTCGTTCCCGCGCCCGGCGGATCGTCCTCGATCCGGGCGTAGAGGTAATGGTCCTGCCAGATGCCATTGATCCTGAGATAGGATCGCAGAAGTCCTTCGCGCCGGAATCCGGCTTTTTCAAGCACGCGGATCGACCGGGCGTTGTCGGGAATACAGGCAGCTTCGATCCGGTGCAACCTCAGCGTATCGAAGGCGAAGCGCGTCACCACCTTGACCGCGTCGGTCATCAGGCCACGGCCGCTGTAGCGTTCGCCGATCCAGTAGCCGATATGGCCGCTTTGCGCGACGCCGTGGCGGATATTGCCGAGGGTGATTCCACCGACAAGCTTGCCATTGCCTTTCTCGAAGATAAAGAAGGCTATGGCGGTTCCCTGCGCATAGTCTTCGCGATAGCGGCTGAGGCGATGCCGCCATGCCGTGCGGTCGAGCTCGTCGGGGTTCCACCGCGGCTCCCACGGCTCCAGGAAGGCGCGGCTTTCCCCGCGCAGCACCGACCATTCGCGATAGTCGTTGGTCAGCGGCACGCGCAGCGTGACCCGGTCACCCTTCAGTGCCGGCAGGTCACGGCGAAAGAAAGGGAGCGCGAACATGACGCTTTGATGGACTTAGCCGGCGAGCTTTCGGGCCGTGGTCTGCGTGCCCGATAGCGATTCGAGAACCGCCTCATAGGGAGCGAGCGTACCCACTGGTCCGACGGCAGTCAGCGTCGGCTTAGTCGAAAACAGCCGTGACGACAGGTCCGTCAGCCGCTCGACCGTCAGCGCCGACAGCCGTTCCATCAGCTCTTCCTTGGCGATCGGCCGGCCGAACAGAAGCATTTGCCGGGCGATCTGCGAGGCACGGCTGGCCGGGCTTTCGGCGGACATGATCAGGCCCGCGCGGTACTGGGCGCGTGCCCGGTCGAGTTCCTCCTGCAGGATGCTCTCGCCAACCTTCTGCAACTCGTCGATAACCACCGGCACCAGTTCGGCGATGTCGCTCTGCCCGGTCGCGGCATGGACGCCGAATATGCCGGTGTCGGAAAAGCCCCAGTGGAAGGCATAGACCGAATAGCACAGCCCGCGCTTTTCGCGGACCTCCTGGAAAAGACGCGACGACATGCCGCCGCCAAGGATCATCGACAGGACCTGCGAGGCGTAGAAGTCGCGTACATGATAGGCGCGGCCCTCGAACCCCAGCACGATCTGCGCGTCCATCAGGTCGCGGTCCTCGCGGAAATCGCCGCCGACATATTGCGCAAATTGCGGCATCGTCTTGTCGGACTTGCTGCGGAAACCGCCGAGATGCTTCTCGACCTCGCGCACGAAATTGTCGTGCTTGATGTCGCCGGCTGCGACCACCACCATGCGCTCGGCGCCATATTGCCGTTCGATGAATTTGTGCAATTGCTTCGAGGTGAAGGATTTGACGGTTTCCGGCGTGCCGAGGATGGAGCGGCCGATTGTCTGGTGGCGGAAGGCCGTCTCGGTGAAGTGGTCGAAGACGACGTCGTCGGGCGTATCGTGCGCGGCGCCGATCTCCTGCAGGATCACATGCTGCTCGCGCTCCAGTTCCTGCGGGTCGAACTCGGATTCCTGCAAGATGTCGGAGAGGATATCGACGGCCAGGGGCACGTCGTCGCTCAGCACCCTGGCATAATAGGAGGTGGTCTCGACACTGGTAGCGGCATTGATCTCGCCGCCGACATCCTCGATTTCCGAGGCGATTTCGAAGGCGCTGCGCCTTCTGGTTCCCTTGAACGCCATGTGTTCAAGCAGGTGGGCCATTCCGTGCTCTTCGTTACGCTCATTGCGGGCGCCTGATTTGATCCAGGCACCAAGAGCGACGGATTCGAGGCTTGGAAGGGTTTCGGTGGCGACTGTCAGGCCGTTCGACAGACGGCTTACCTCAACACCCATATAGCAAATACTCCCTAACTTGCCGCCCGCGTGTGGCGGCTAACATAATCTTCCACCATTTTCAGGTCGGATGGAAGTACCGTGTATTTTTCCTCTGATGTCATCAACCCGCGTAGCCATGCGGGCAGGGCAGGCGACACGCCGCTGGCGGCTTCGACGGCGGCAGGGAATTTTGCCGGATGGGCAGTGCCCAGCACGACCATCGGCACGGCATTGGTGGCCTTCGCAGCCGCAACATGCATGGCCGCGGCCGTGTGCGGGTCAAGCAGATAGTCGCTGGCTGCGAGCGTTGAGCGGATCGTTGCGGCGACTTCGTCCATGGTCGAACGGCCGGCATCGAATTCGGAGCGGATCTTGGCGATCTCGCCGGCTTCAATGGTGAAGGCGCCGGACTGCTTGAGGCCGCCCATGTAGCGCCGCACGGTCGAGGCGTCGCGGCCGGCCGCCTCGAACAGCAAGCGCTCGAAATTCGAAGAAACCTGGATGTCCATCGACGGCGACGTGGTCGAAAAGACGCCTTTCGTGCGATAGTCGCCGCTCGACAGCGTGCGCGCCAGAATGTCATTGTCGTTGGTCGCGATGATCAGCCGCTCGATCGGCAGCCCCATCTTCTTGGCGGCGTAGCCGGCGAAGATGTCGCCGAAATTGCCGGTCGGCACCGTGAAGGAAACCGGCCGGTCGGGCGCGCCGAGCGACAGCGCCGATGAGAAATAATAGACGATCTGGGCCATGATGCGGGCCCAGTTGATCGAATTGACCCCGGACAGCGACACCCGGTCGCGAAAACCGTGATCGTTGAACATGTCCTTCACCAGGCCTTGGCAATCGTCGAAATTGCCTTCGACCGCCAGCGCATGGACATTGGGGGCGATGGACGTCGTCATCTGCCGCTGCTGCACCGGCGAGACCCGGCCGTGCGGGAAAAGAACGAAGATGTCGGTGCGATTGCGCCCGGCGAAGGCATCGATTGCAGCCCCGCCGGTGTCGCCGGACGTGGCGCCGACAATGGTGGCGCGCTGGTCGCATTCGGCAAGCACATGGTCCATCAGCCGGGCGAGAAGCTGCATTGCCACGTCCTTGAAGGCAAGCGTCGGGCCATGGAAGAGTTCCAGAACGAACATGTTCGAGCCGGTCTGCACCAGCGGACAGACCGCCTCGTGACGGAAGGTCGCATAGGCTTCGCGCACCAGGCGTTCGAAAACCGGCATCGCGATCTCGTCGCCGAGAAACGGCGACAGCACGCGGATGGCGAGGTCGGGATAGGCGAGGCCGCGCATGGCGCGAATCTCTGCCGCCGAAAACTGCGGCCAGGTGTCAGGCACATAGAGACCGCCATCGCGCGCCAAGCCCGCCAGCACCGCGTCGGAAAATCCAAGCACGGGCGCTTCCCCGCGGGTACTCACATATTGCATCATCATCTTCCATTGCTGCCGGGCGGTTTCGTCCGCGGCAAAGTGGTTAATTTCCGCACTTGATCAGTCGCATTTTTGCCGCGCGGTTGATATACGTCACCCGCTTTGCGAGAGGGAAGTCCAGTTCATGGCGTTTCATACACTCAACGGTCGTTTTGTCGCGAGTCTGGCGCTCACTGGCTTTATGCTTACCGTCGCCGGCTGCCAATCAGGCGGCAATGGCATCCTGGGCTTCGGAAAGACGGACACGACACCGCCACCACCGCCGGACCCCAAGGTTCTCGCCAGCCAATTGCAGGCCTACTGTCCGAAAGTGACGCTGCGCGACGGCACTGCCTACTTCAACACCTATGCCAAGGGCAGCCAAAAGCCCAAGAAAAAAGCCGCCGAAGACGCCGAAGCTGCCGCGCTTGAAGCGGGCAGCGATCAGCAGGAGGATTCCGCCAAGATTATCTATCAGGCCTCGATCACCGACGTGACCCGCGACTGCGCCCGTGCCAACGGCTCGCTGACGATGAAGATCGCCGTTGCCGGCAAGGTCGTTCCGGGACCGATGTTCAGCCCGGGCACCATCACGATGCCGATCCGTATCGCTGTGATGCATGGCACCGAGGTCCTTTACTCGCAGCTTCACCAACATCAGGTCCAGGTCACCAATCCCTCGAGTGCCACCCAGTTCGTGTTCACCGATTCGAACGTTGTCGTTCCCGAGCCCACCGCGCGGGACTATCAGGCGTACGCCGGCTATGACGAAGGCCCGGCGAAGAAGGCCGACAAAAAGATTGCCGCGGCCGAATAGCGGCGGCATTTGAGCCGCCTCCGGCCGGAGGCGCATGCATCACGCATCCGCGGACCATTCCGACAGGGCGGCAATCACGCTTTTCAGCTCCGCCCAGCGGCGGATGACCGTTTCGGCGCCGGCCTCCGTCAACGCGTCGGCATGCCCGGGATAGCTGTGCGCGGCTCCGGTGAAGCCGATCACGCGCATGCCGGCTGTCCTGGCGCCGGTCACCCCATGCACGGAATCTTCGATGACGAAGGTGTTCGCCGGATCGGCCTTGAGCTTTTCTGCGGCAAAGAGAAACACGTCGGGCGCCGGCTTGGATTTTCCGCTCGGCGTTTCCAGTGACGAAAAAATGTGCCCCGTGAAAAACGGCAGCAGCCGCACCTTTTCCAACATGAATTCGATCCGCTCGGTGCGTGAATTCGAGCAGATGCAGCGGGGCGCCGTCACCGCGGCGACCGCCTCGTGCACGCCGTCGATGGCGCGCACCTCGCTGCGCAGCCGGCGGTCGACCAGGTCCTCGGCGCGATCGATCAGCGAGGCCTGGAACGGGACGCGGGATTTTTCCTCGACCCGCATCATGATGTCCTTGAAGGTCAGCCCGGCATAGGTTTTTGAAAGCTCCTCAGCCGATATCTCGTAACCGGCCGACGTCAAAAGCTCGGCTTCGATGCGCGCGGCAATGATTTCGGAATCGACGAGAACGCCGTCGCAATCGAAGATGACAAGGTCTGGCTGGGGCATAGCGGTCCGGAAAGCGGGAGGGGGGCTGAGGCGGTTCAGGCGGCGCGGCATACACCAACAGGCCGGGCTTCGCAAATTACCTGCGCTCTGAACCCTCAGCCTTCACCGAATGTTTACGCTGATCGGTAACCATAACAGGGAGTAAAAAGTAACGCGTGCTTTGGGTGTAACAATGTCTGCCGTGCGTCGTCTCGACGAGCTTTCCCATGCTCCCCAGCAATCTGAATGGCTGGATACGATCCTGAAGGGCGATTGCGTCGCCGCGCTCGACCGGCTGCCGGAAAAATCCATCGACGTGATCTTTGCCGATCCGCCCTACAATCTGCAACTCGACGGCGATCTGCACCGGCCCGACCAGTCCAAGGTCGATGCCGTCGACGACGACTGGGACCAGTTCGCGAGCTTTGAGGTTTACGACGCCTTCACCCGGGCCTGGCTGCTGGCGGCGCGCCGCGTGCTGAAACCCAACGGCACCATCTGGGTCATCGGCTCCTACCACAACATTTTCAGGGTCGGCGCCAAGATGCAGGACCTGGGATACTGGATCCTCAACGATGTCGTGTGGCGCAAGACCAATCCGATGCCGAATTTCCGGGGTCGCCGTTTCCAGAACGCCCATGAGACGATGATCTGGGCCTCGCGCGATCAGAAGGGCAAGGGCTACACCTTCAACTACGAAGCGCTGAAGGCGTCGAACGATGACATCCAGATGCGTTCCGACTGGCTGTTTCCGATCTGCACCGGCAGCGAGCGCCTCAAGAACGAAAATGGCGACAAGCTGCATCCGACACAGAAGCCCGAGGCGCTGCTGGCCCGCATCATGATGGCCTCGACGAAGCCCGGCGATATCGTGCTCGATCCTTTCTTCGGCTCCGGCACCACCGGCGCCGTGGCCAAGCGCCTCGGCCGCCATTTCGTCGGCATCGAGCGCGAGCAGACCTATATCGACGCCGCCAACGAGCGCATCGATGCAGTCCGGCCGCTGGACGGCGCTGATCTTACCGTGCTTACCGGCAAGCGCGCCGAGCCGCGCGTTGCTTTCGTCAGCCTCATCGACACCGGGCTGATGCTGCCGGGTGCCACGCTCTATGACGCCAAGAAGCGCTGGGCGGCCAGGGTGCGCGCCGACGGCACGGTGGCGGTCGGCGACAGCGCCGGATCGATCCACAAGATCGGCGCGGAAGTTCAGGGGCTGGATGCCTGCAACGGTTGGACCTTCTGGCATTATGAGCGCAGCGGCGGCCTGACCCCGATCGACGAGCTTCGCCGCATCGCCCGCCTCGGCATGGAGCGGGCAGGGGCCTGACAATAACCGCTATGGCGGTCTCGTTGCACATTGTTCCCGAAGGAAGCAGGATCGCGCTTTCTCGACTGAGGGGCCGTGACGCGCTCGCCAATGCCGTCGTCGGGTCTTCCTTCTTCGCTCGTCGCATCACCTCGATCGGTTGGTTTTCGTATCGCTGTAAAGATCGATGAACGGGCCGTCAGGCATCTTGGCTTGCCTTTTCGCCGGGTTACACCTTGATGCCGCGCACACGCCCGTGGAGGGAAGACCAGCGCTCGCCGGTTGGAATCTCATGATCATGCGAGCCGGAGACCGAGGTAACGAACCATCGGGTCGAAGTCTCGGTCATCATGCAACAGGGCATGTCCGCCCTGGATGCAGAATGTGCCGATAATCATATCGATTGTCTTGCGGATGGTGATGCCCCGCTGCCGGAGCATGCGGTAGTTTCGGGCAGCTTCGACTGCCGTCGCCGGATCCAGCATCGGCACAATGGCGAACTGTCGGAGGTTCCGCTCAATCAGTTGGGCATGCGGTTCGTTGAGCGCGCCTTGTAGCACTTCCAGCAGGATCAAGTCTCCGACCAGAATCTCCTGAGTGTCATCGAGATGCCTGAGCTTACTGACCGAGACGCTGTCCGTATTGCGGAGATGGGCGATCCACACGGAACTGTCGACGACGATCATTGATGCTGATCGGGCGAACGGCCTTCCCGCATGGCGTCAAGATCGCCCTCCCAACCGGCGCCAGCAAGGGCGGCGATGGCCATATCCTGCCGGTGCCGGCGCACCAGAGTGCGCAGGGCCGCCTCAATCGTTGCTTTCTTGGTCTTGAGACCGGAGGCCGCCATGGCCTCCGCGATCAGTTTGTCGTCGAGTTCGATGTTGGTTCTCATGGGCGGTTCTCAATGTGTATGAATTGGACAAAATATACACATTCTGCTCCTGACCAACAAGCCGTCACAACCGAAGAGGGGACAAGGCCTACGTCGACCAGTGGCTGCATCTTGCTAAAGCGACGGGTGAGTTCGACCGCATCTACGATTCTCACGTCAAGTAGCGCCCGACGACGCGATACAATGGTAGCGCCGTGGAGCGCGCGTCTCAGCGACTGCACCACCACCATCACACGCCGTCTTGTCCATCAGCTTGAGAGGACAAACACTGGTTCCGCCGTTATGCGCGCTTTGCCGCCTATTGACCCGACTGATTGCCCTGGGCTGACCACGGATCCTATTGCAATCGGCCGTGCTGGAGCGGGTTATTAGTCAGACCCGTCGCAGTCATCACACTCTGATCCCCAGTCGATCGAGGTCCGCCTCGAGCGTCTTGGCGTCGGTGAACAGCACCGACTGCCAGCCGGCGGCCTTGGCGCCGTCGACATTTTTCTGGCTGTCGTCGATGAATAGCGTGGCCGATGGTTCGAGGCCGAAAGCAGTGACGTGATGGTCGTAAATGCCGCGATCCGGCTTGATCATGCCGATCTCGCCCGAAATGGTCACACCGCGCGGACGGTTGAGAAAGTCGAAACGCTGCCGGGCTTCAGCCAGCGTGTCGGCGGCAAAATTGGTCAGCATGGTGACGTCGTGGCCGCTCTCGATCAGCTTCACCATGATCTGGACGCTGTCGTCATAAGCGTGCGGCACCATCTCGTGCCAGAGGCGGCGAAAGTTGCGGATGTTGTCGGCGTGGTCCGGGTGTTCGGCGATCAGCAGCGCTTCGGCCTCTTCCCAGGTCCGGCCGCGGTCCTGCTCGATGTTCCAGTCATGCGTGCAGACATTGTCGAAGAACCATTTCCGCTCTTCGGCATCGGGGATCAATCGGCTGAAGGGCAAGTTCGGATCGTAGTGAATCAGCACTCTGCCGATGTCGAAAACGATGTGGCGGATTTCGGTCATTCTTGTCCTCGTTCAACGCAATTCAATGTAGGGCGATATGGACGATTCAGTGTGCGCGCTGCTTCTTCATCGCGCCCGGTATCGCCGCTTCGATTACCTTTTTCATGACGGTGGGCAGCGCTTCGCCGGAAATTTCATGGGCCAGCGACCAGAAATGCCCCGCAGGGGCGGCGCCATCGGTCACCGCTTTGAAGACGTCGAGTTCGAGCGCGAAATGGGTGAAGACATGGCCAATCCGCCCCGCTAGCCGCCAGTTGCCGGGGAAGGGCGCTGCCGCGTCTGTGGTGGCGCCGTCGATCCGCGCGGTCCAGCCGGTCGTCGGTACCTCGGTCATACCGCCGAGCAGGCCTTTATCCGCACGTTTGCGCAAAAGAATGGCGCCATCGCCACGTACGGCAACGAAGGCAGCCCCGCGCCGCAATGGTTTCTCGCCCTTCGGCAGGCGGACAGGGAAGCGTTCGGGATCGCTTGAAACGGTGGCGCTGCAATCCTCTCGCAGCGGGCACAGCATGCAGCGCGGCCGGCGCGGCGTGCAGATCGTCGCGCCGAGATCCATCATCGCCTGGGCGAAATCGCCTGGTCTGGTGGCTGGAACCATGCGCGCGACATAGGTGCGTATGTCGCCCTTGGCTTCGCTCAGCGGCGTGGCGATCGAAAACAGCCGGGAAACGACCCGCTCGACATTGCCGTCGACGACCGCGGCGGGCTGGTCGAAGGCGATCGCCGCGATCGCCGCCGCCGTGTAGGCGCCGATGCCGGGCAGATCTCTCAAGCCAGCTTGCGTATCCGGAAACCTGCCGCCTTGCCGTGCGACGAGATCGGCGCAGGCCTTGAGATTGCGCGCGCGGGAATAATAGCCGAGCCCGGCCCAAGCCTTCATGACATCTTCGGTCGGCGAGGCGGCCAACGCCTCGACATCAGGCCACTTCTGGACAAAGGCCCGGAAATAGGATTTTACCGCTTCGACCGTGGTCTGCTGCAGCATGACTTCGGAAAGCCAGACGCGGTATGGATCGGGCCGTATGCCGCTTGCCAACTCGCGCGGCGCAATGCGCCACGGCAAGTCGCGGTGATGCGCGTCGTACCAGGCGAGCAGGCGGGACGCGATATGGTCGCTGTCTCCAGACGCGGCTCTGCCGCTGTCTCCGGATGCGGTCTTGCGGGTCTGGTCGTACAGTGCCATTGATCGAGGACTGGCTAAACCGATGCGAGGTGAAGGTCGTGACTGGAGAACGCACATGGCAGGGAAAAGGCCCTTCGGCAATCCCGTTCCGGTGAGTGATCTCGCAACCCAGATTCTCGATCCGGTGTTGCGCAAGCGAGCCGGGATGTCGATCGGGCTCGTCCAGTCATGGGAGGAGATTGCCGGGCCGCGGCTTGCCAGCCGTTCGCGCCCTGAAAAGATCCAGTGGCCGCGCCGCATGCATGAAGATGATCCGTTCGAGCCGGCGGTGCTGGTCATCGCCTGCGAAGGGATGGCCGCGCTCCATCTGCAGCACGAGACCGGCGAGATCATCAACAGGGTCAATGCCTTCCTCGGCTTCAACGCTATCGGCCGGATCAGAATCGTGCAAAAGCCGGTGACCGCGGACAAAGGGCGGCCTAAACCAAGCTTTCGGCCGCTGACCGCGGCCGAGAAGGTGAAGTTGTCAGGCACTGTCGGAATGATCGAGGATGACGGGCTGCGCGCTTCGCTGGAACGGCTCGGCACCACCATTCTCGGTCAAAAGAAAGTATAATCTCGCGCTTTCGTGATCGCGTACACAAGATTTGGCGATTGGAATGGGAACGGCGATGCCTTAATTCGCGCCAACTCTCGCCTTTTCTAGCCTTTGCATTGCAAAATCCAACCATTGTCAGGTGATTCGTATGACCCATCTTTTGTCCCGCAGAAACCTCCTGTCGTCGCTGGCCGCCATTCCGGCGGTGGCTCTGCTCGCCGCCTGCAGCGACTCGGGTGAGAAAGACGTGGCGGAGGATGTGAAGCCTGCGGCGCCTGCAGATGCGATGAAGCCGGCCGACCCGGCGAAGCCGGCCGCTCCTGCCGCGGCAAAGGCGCCCGAGGCCCAGGGGACGGTGGATATGGCCGCCTTAATGAAGCCCGGCGCACTGCCCGACATGCAACTCGGCAAGGACGACGCGAAGGTCACCATCGTCGAGTATGCTTCGATGACCTGCCCGCACTGCGCGCACTTCCACGAAACCACCCTCCCGGCGCTGAAGACGAAATATATCGATACCGGCAAAGCCAGCCTTATCCTGCGCGAATTTCCCTTCGACCCGAGCGCCGAGGCTGGTTTCATGCTGGCGCGGTGCTCCAAAGACAATTATTTCCCGATGGTGGACGTTCTGTTCCGGCAGCAGGCGAACTGGGCAGGTGTCGCCAATACCAAGGACGCCCTGCTGCAAATCTCCAAGATGGCCGGTTTTACACAGGAGTCCTTCGAGGCCTGCTTGACGGACCAGAAACTTCTGGACGATGTGAGATCGGTCCAAAAGCGCGGCGCCGATGAATTCAAGGTCGACTCGACGCCGACCTTCTTTATCAACGGGAAGACCTACAAGGGGGCGCTGTCGATTGAGGAAATCTCGGCCATTATCGACCCTCTGCTCTGATGTTTCGGCAGCGCCGAAGCGGCTGCGCTTCGGCGTGCGCGACCTTTCGTTGTGCCGCGGGTTCTTGCCGCAAAACCGCGGAACACTTTTGCTGAACTTGGCTATGGGGCGGCACGAATGAAGTTTTCGCGCCTCCGCCTGCTCGGTTTCAAGTCCTTCGTCGAACCCGGCGAGTTCGTCATCGAACGCGGCCTGACCGGCATCGTCGGACCGAACGGCTGCGGCAAGTCGAATCTTGTCGAGGCGCTGCGCTGGGTGATGGGCGAAAGCTCGTACAAGAACATGCGTGCTTCCGGCATGGACGACGTCATCTTTTCCGGTTCGGGAACGCGTCCTGCCCGCAACACCGCCGAAGTCACCCTTTTCCTCGACAACAGCGACCGTAGCGCGCCCTCGGCCTTCAACGACGCAGACGAGTTGCAGGTTTCGCGCCGCATCGAACGCGAGGCGGGTTCGCTCTACCGCATCAACGGCAAGGAAGCCCGCGCCAAGGACGTGCAGCTGCTTTTCGCCGACCAGTCGACCGGCGCGCGCTCGCCCTCGATGGTCGGGCAAGGCCGCATCGGCGAGTTGATCCAGGCAAAGCCGCAGGCGCGCCGCGCGCTGCTGGAAGAGGCGGCCGGGATTTCGGGTCTGCACACACGCCGCCACGAGGCCGAACTGCGTCTGAAAGCGGCCGAACAAAATCTGGAACGGCTGGACGACGTCGTCGGCGAGCTGGAAAGCCAGATCGAAAGCCTGAAGCGCCAGGCCCGCCAAGCCTCGCGCTTCAAGAACCTGTCGGCCGACATCCGCAAGGCTGAAGCCACGCTGCTGCATCTGCGGTGGACACTGGCCAAGACGCAGGAAGGGGAGGCGCGCTCGGCGCTGGCGATTGCTACGGCACTGGTCGGCGACCGCGCCGCTGCCCAGATGGCTGCCGCCAGAGAGCAAGGGATCGGCGCCCACCGGTTGCCGGAGCTGCGCGACGCGGAAGCCGCCGCCGCTGCCGCCTTCCAGCGCCTGTCGATCGCCAAGACGCAGATCGAAGAGGAAGCGGGCCGCATCCGCGCCCGCCATGCGGAACTCGACCGTCGGCTCCAGCAGCTCGACGGCGACATCAGCCGCGAAGAGCGGATGGTCCGCGACAATGCGGATATTCTCGAACGCCTCGCCGCGGAAGAAGCCGCCCTCAATTCCGAGAACGCCGGTGCCGCCGAGCGCGAGGCCAGCACCCGCGCGGCGGTCGACCAGGCGGCGTCGACGCTTGCCGCGAGTGAAGCCAAACTCGCCGGGCTGACCGCCGAACGGGCGGAGGCCGCCGCCTCCCGCAACCAGATCGAACGAACGCTGCGCGACACCGCTGAGCGCCGCGATCGTTTCGCCCGCCAGCTCGCCGATGTCGACCGGGAATTATCCGATATTGCCTCGAGGGTCGCCGGCCTGCCCGATCCCGTTGAGAAGCAGCTTCTGGTCGAACAGGCCGTGGCGCTGCTCGACGACACCGAAGCCGCGGCGATCGCCGCCGAACAGGCTGTCGCCGAGGCGCGCACGGCGGAAAGTGCCGCCCGCCCGCCGGTTCAGGATGCAAAGGCCGAGCTGGCGCGGATCGAAACCGAGGCCCGCACGCTGGCCAAAATCCTGAATGCCGCGAGCGGCGACCTGTTCCCCTCCGTCCTGGAGCAGATCAGCGTCGAGCGCGGCTATGAGACGGCGTTGGGCGCGGCCCTTGGCGAGGATCTCGACGTGCCGCTCGACCGCAGCGCGCCGGTGCATTGGGGCCAGAGCGAGGTTCAGCCCGGCGACGCTGCTCTGCCCGAGGGCATCACGAGCCTTGCCGGTGTGGTGCGCGCGCCGGCGCAACTGGCCCGCCGATTGGCGCAGATCGGCATCGTCGAGGCTGGCGATGGAAAGCGGCTGCAGGCGCTGCTTGCTCCCGGGCAGCGGCTGGTCAGCCGCGAAGGGGCGCTGTGGCGTTGGGATGGATTCACCGCCAGCGCCGATGCGCCGACCGCGGCTGCGCAGCGGCTGGCGCAGAAAAACCGGCTGGCCGAACTCGACGCCGAGGCGGTCCACGCAACGCGCATCCTTCGCCAGGCCGAAGAGGCTCTTGCCCATGCCGAGCAGGCGCTTGCCCGGGCGAGCGAGGCCGAGCGCAACGCCCGTCAGGCCGGGCGTGATGCCCAGCATGGGCTGGACGCCGCCCGCAACGTGCTGGCCGAGGCCGAGAAGGCCGGCGGTGAGCTGTCGAGCCGACGCGCCGCACTTGACGAGGCGCGCACGCGCATCGTCGACAGCCATGAAGAGACGGCAGCGGCTTTCGTCGAGGCGGAGATGCTGCTGCAAACCGCTCCCGATCTCGGTGATCTGCAGTTGCAGCTCGAACAGTCGGCCGCTAACGTCGCGCGCGACCGCGCCACCCTTGCCGATGCACGCGCCGTCCATGAAGGCTTGAGGCGGGAAGCCGAAGCGCGCACGCGTCGCCTCGACGCCATCGGTCAGGAACGCCGCAACTGGTTGGAGCGCGCCGAAAACGCCTCGACGCAGATCGCGTCCCTCGGCGAACGCAAGGCCGAGGCCGAGGCCGAGCGCGAAAGACTAGCCGATGCGCCCGAGGAGATCGACGCCAAGCGGCGCGCTTTGCTGTCGCAGCTTGCCGAAGCCGAACGCCTGCGCCAGGCAGCCGGCGACCGATTGCAGGAAGCGGAGAACAAGCAGTCTGAACTCGACAAGGCCGCGACATCAGCGATCCAGTCGCTGGCCGAGGCGCGCGAAACGCGCGTCCGCGCCGAAGAGCGGCTGACCGCTGCCGACGAAAGGCGGCTGGAGATCGAGGCGCGCATTCAGGAAACCCTGAACACGCCGCCGCATCTGGTCATGCGCCACACCGGCCTGGAGGCCGACACCCCGATGCCAGAGATGACCGAGATCGAGCGTCAGCTCGACCGGCTGAAGATCGAGCGCGAGCGGCTGGGCGCCGTCAATCTGCGCGCCGAGGAAGAGCAGAAGGAACTGTCCGACCGACTGGAGACAATCGTTACCGAACGTGAGGACATCATCGAGGCCATCCGTAAGCTGCGGCAGGCGATCCAGAGCCTGAACCGCGAAGGCCGCGAACGGCTGCTGGCTGCCTTCGACGTGGTCAATGGCCATTTCCAGCGGCTGTTTTCGCATCTCTTCGGCGGCGGCACGGCGGAACTGCAACTGATCGAGTCCGACGATCCGCTCGAGGCCGGTCTCGAAATCCTTGCGCGGCCGCCCGGCAAGAAGCCGCAGACGATGACACTGCTTTCCGGCGGCGAGCAGGCGTTGACGGCGATGTCGCTGATCTTCGCCGTGTTCCTGACCAACCCCGCGCCGATCTGCGTGCTCGACGAAGTCGACGCGCCGCTCGACGATCACAATGTCGAGCGTTTCTGCAATCTGATGGACGAAATGGCCGCCACCACTGAGACGCGCTTCGTCATTATCACTCACAACCCGATTACCATGGCCCGCATGGACCGGCTGTTCGGGGTGACCATGGCCGAGCAGGGCGTCAGCCAGCTCGTGTCGGTCGACCTGCAGGCGGCCGAGGCCCTGCGCGAGGCAAGCTGATGCGTCGACAGCACAGCTTGTCGGTAGCCGCCTATCGGCTGTAGCACGAACTGAGACGGTCCTTCATTCGGATGTAGCATTTTGATGTTACGCATGATCGTTTCGCAATCGATCTCTATTTCGCGATCACGTGCCAGCATATATGGAGAACCTTGTTGCCTATACTTGTCACTGGAGCTGCGGGATTCATCGGCAGCCATGTTTGCCACCATCTCCTTGGCAGGGGAGAGGCGGTCGTCGGCGTTGACAATATGAACGACTATTACGACCTGGCGCTTAAAAAAGGACGGCTCGCCCGCCTTCAGCCCCACAAGGATTTTTCATTTCATCAGATAGATATCGCCGAACAGGGCGCGCTCGCTACCGCGATGGCCGGGCAAGGCGTAACCAGGATTATCCATCTCGCCGCTCAGGCGGGCGTGCGCCATTCACTCGACAATCCGAGGCTCTATGTCCGTTCCAATGTCGTCGGCCATCTCGAAGTGCTCGAATTCTGTCGTGCGCAGCCAGCATTCGAGCATCTGGTCTATGCCTCGTCGAGCTCGGTCTATGGCGGCAATCGCAAGGTTCCGTTCAGTGAGACCGATCAGGTCGACAGGCCTGTTTCGCTCTACGCTGCCACCAAGAAATCCGATGAATTGATGAGCCACACCTATGCCCATCTCTTCGGGGTGCCGCAGACGGGATTGCGGTTTTTCACCGTCTACGGTCCCTGGGGCCGGCCCGACATGGCCTATTGGATGTTCACCAAGGCGATGCTCGAGGGCAAGCCGATCCGGGTGTTCAACGATGGCGAGATGTGGCGGGATTTCACTTATGTAGACGATGTGGTGCGGGCGGTCGTCGCCGTGCTCGACAAGCCGCCATCGGCTGAAGTTCCGCCGAGCAGGCTTTACAATGTCGGCAACAACCGGCCGGTGCGGCTGGGCGATTTTATCGACACTCTGGAAAAACTGCTCGGTGTAAAGGCGATCCGCCACAGCGAGCCGATGCAAAGCAGCGACGTCGAGCGGACCTATGCCGACATGGCCGCGCTGGAGCGCGATTTCGGCTTCAAGCCGAGCGTTTCAATCGAAGATGGACTGAAGAAATTTGTCGACTGGTACCGGTCGGAATGGGCTGCGGGATCAACGACAAGGTGACTGCGGCGTGAGTGTCGTCGTTGCCGCGCCTCAATTGCCTGCAATGTAAGGCATTTGAGACCACCATCGCAGACCAATCGCATCCCGTCGGCCTCGACCGCACAAGGTTCTTCACCGCTGAAGGGAATGGTGCCGAAGTACCTGCTGATGAGCGCCTTTCACTCGGCGTCCTGGCTAAGGTTTGCCGCTGGCCGGCGCGATGGGGCCGGTGGGCCTTCCTGTTGAGTATCAGCGCCGGGAATGAGCTGCATTGCGTTCTGCAAGCGCTCGCTGGATAGTCCTGGCGATGTTGCAGATCTTAATGACTCATTGGCCCCAGATCCTCGCGATCATTTCGGTGGTGATGGCGACCATCGGCATCGTCCACGCCATAATGACGAAGGAAGACGTCCGCGCCGCCACAGGTTGGGTCGGCGTAATGTTCCTGTCGCCGTTCCTTGGCGCGATCATCTACGCCGTTGCCGGCATAAACCGTATCCGTCGTGCAACGATCAGCGCCATGCGGCCCCTTTCCAGCGAGGCGGCTTCCGCAAAACATGAGCGCAACACTGCCGCCGAGGAATTGATTGCCGAGCGGTACGGCCAACGCTTCACCGGCCTGAAGACATTGGGCGACAGGGTGGCGCGGCGTGCCCTGACCTCGGGAAACGCAATTGCGATATTGGAGACAGGTGACGAGGCCTATGCCGCAATGTGCCGCGCGATTGATGGCGCTCAACGCAGTATCCTTCTCGAGACCTACATCTTCGACAATGATGATGTCGGGCGGCTTTTCGTGAAATCTCTCGCCGGTGCCGTCCAGCGGGGTGTCAGCGTTCGCGTGCTGATCGATGCCGTGGGCGCGCGTTACTCCGTCCCCAGCATTCTTGGGCATCTGCGAGAGGCAAAAATCACAGCCGACCTCTTCAACGGCAACATTGTCATGGGCCTGCGTCTTCCCTACGCCAATCTCAGAACGCACCGGAAAATCCTGGTCGTCGATGGCACGATTGCGTTCACCGGAGGGATGAACATCCGAAAGGGATTCTCAGCCGAGTTCGCCGGCTCCTCCAGCGCGAGGGACACGCATTTTCAGGTCACCGGGCCGGTGGTGGCCGACCTTTTTTCGGTTGGCGCCGAGGATTGGCGCTTCGTAAGCGGCGAGATCTTGCAAGGCGACACCTGGCAAGTGGCCACGCTTCCCGCGGCTCCCGGTCAGCCGATGCTGGCGCGGGCGGTTGCGTCCGGGCCGGATGCCAGCATCGAAACGAACCACAAATTGCTGATCGGGGCATTTTCCGTCGCCCGCAAATCGATCCGCATCATGTCGCCCTATTTCCTGCCGGATCGGGAACTGATCAGCGCGCTGACGACCGCGGCCAGGCGAGGCGTCGAGATCGACATCGTGGTACCGGCGGTGAACAATCTCTTCCTTGTCGACCGCGCGATGACAGCGCAATTCGATCAGGTCCTGAAGCACTATTGCCGCGTATGGCGCACGGAGGGCTCGTTCGATCATTCGAAGCTGCTGTCGGTCGATGGGGTTTGGGCTTATATAGGATCCTCCAATCTTGATGCCCGGTCCCTGCGGCTGAATTTTGAGATTGATATGGAGGTTGTTGATGCAGGCTTTGCCGCCGAGATTGAAGCGCGGATCGGATCGGCAATCGCCTCCGCAGCGCCCGTAACGATCGAAACCTTGAGAGCCCGGCCATTCATCGTTCGCCTGTTCGACCGAGTGTTGTGGTTGGGATCGCCCTACCTTTAGAGGCTTTCTCGTTCCGCCGGAGGGAATTCGGGCGACGCAGCAATCATTCGATCTCCTTTTGAGGGCCGCATCTCGTCAGGGCAGGGAAGCAGCGATTGCAGATCCAATTTGAGTGAGACAAAGCTAAGTCTTGAAGGAAGCGAGGACGAGCAGCAGACTCATGCAAAGAACTGGACATAGCTTTCCTGCAAGTGTGCTCAAATCCATTCGCGACAGAAGAAAGCAGAAGGCGAAGGCTGCGCCGTCCGAAGGGACACGCCCCGCCGGGACTCTGGTCGCATCTTACAACATTCACAAATGCGTGGGCGTCGACAGAAAGTTCGATCCCGAACGAATCGGTCGCGTCATCCGGGAAATCGGCCCGGATGTCATTGCATTGCAGGAAGCGGACAATCGCTTTGGAGATCGTGCCGGCCTTCTGGATCTGCTGCGTCTCGAATTGGAAACAGGCCTGGTGCCGGTGCCGGTGTCCGGAAACGGCAAAGGGCACGGCTGGCACGGCAACGTTCTGCTATTCAAACGGGGCATCGTTCGCAATGTCCATCAGATAAAGCTCCCGGGGCTGGAGCCGCGCGGAGCCCTGGTTGCCGAAATCGATCTGGACGAGAAACGAACTCTGCGCATTATCGCAGCCCATCTCGGCTTGCTGCGCCGATCGCGCTCCGAACAGGCCCGTGTCGTGCTCGAAATCATGAACAGACCGGACGAAAAACCAACACTGCTGCTCGGCGATTTGAACGAATGGCGACTCGGAAACCGTTCCGCGCTGAACACGCTGCACACGACTTTCGGTCCCGCGCCGCCGGCGGTCCCCACCTTTCCATCGAGTCTGCCGCTGCTGTCGCTCGACCGGATCATGGCAAATCGACGCGGAATGATCTCAACCGTCGAAGCCCATGACACGCCGCTTTCGCGGGTCGCCTCCGATCATCTGCCCCTTACAGCATTCGTTCGCCTGTGATGTAGCTGCCCAGCGGGTTCAAAGGGAAGCTCTAGAGCGTTCTGTCATTTGATTGAATCGTAGGGATTCCCGAATCACGACAATTTTGATTCAACCTGCTGGCTGGGA
>NZ_JBVVQU010000017.1:43147-118528 GCF_055811555.1 Mesorhizobium sp. WSM4813 | reverse complement strand
TCAACACCTCCGGCCAAAAGCCAAAAGTGTTACCTATGTGTCCGGTACAAAACGTCACCTATGTCTCAGGTCGGGCAGACTTAGACTTGCCCCCAGAAATCCATCATGCCCTAGCCGCCGGCGAAGGCAGCGCCGCCGGCCGCAACTGCCGCTGGTGGCGGTATTCGAGCGCGATGGCGCCCCAGATCAGGCCGAGCAGCAGATAGACGTGGCGCCAGTGATCGATGTCGATGAAGGTGCCCAGCCCGATATTGCCGATGAAGGCGACATAGGCGCACAGAAGATAGGGCTGCCACGGCCTGCTGCGCAGGAGAATGCGGAAGCCGGCCGCTATCGTCCAGCAGGTCAGCGTCAGGAACGAGACGAAGCCGAGCCAGCCATAGTCCATCAGCATTTTTAGCCAGATGTCGTGCGTGTCCTCGCCGAAAATCGTGCCGAAGACGAGCGGGCCGATGCCGAGCGGATGCTCCAGCGCCATCTGGAAACCGATTGTGTAGCGGGCGAAACGGCCGAGGCGGGCGGTATCATAGCTCTGTTCCAGCTGGGCACGGCTGGAAAACATCTCCGAGACGCCCGGCAGCTGCAGGATGACGAGCATCGCGATGACCAGCAGTGAAATGGCGGCGATGGTCATGACGACGACACGCAGCCGGAACATGCCGCTGTTGCTCTGCAGGAACAGGGCGCCGGTGAGAAGGATCGCCGAAACGCCGAACATGCCCCAGGCGCCGCGCGAGAAGGAGAAGAAAATGCCGGCCGTGATGATCAGCAGCGGCAGCGCCAGCAAGGGCATGCGTGAGATAGGGCCTGTCAGCAGGAGATAGAGCAGGTAGATGCCGGGCAGCACCAGGAACGGCCCGAACACGTTCGGATCCTGGAAGGCGCCGGTGGCGCGGTCGTATTTGGTGAAGATTTCCGCCCCCGGGAAGGCATGGAAATAGCCCGCTATCCCAAGCAGCGAGGTCAGCACCGCCGACATCACATATGCCAGGAAGATCACCCGGTAGCGATTGGGCTGGACTGATGTCACCGAGGCGAAGAACACCGCGGTGAAGGCAAGGAACAGCGACACGGCGAGATAGAGCGGGATGCCGGCAATATCCGACATCTGGGTCATCGAGATCATGCCGCCGATGTTCATGACCACCAGCAGCACCAGCAGCGGCGCCGCCGCGCGCGATATGCGCAGGCCGAACAAGCCCCACACTGCCATCAGTCCGACCATGTAGAGGTCGTATGGCGCCGGCTCGGCGATGACGAAGCCGGACAGGAAGACACCGAGGAAAACCGCGCCCGACGCAATCAACGCGATCAGCTTGGCGTTGACCACGGCCGGCGGCAGTCCATGCGTGACTGCGCTCAATAGGCATTTTCCGTATTGAGCAGCCGGATCGGCGTCAGGAACAGAATCCTCAGATCGAACAGCAGCGACCAGTTCTCGATGTAATAGAGGTCGTATTCGGTCCGCATGCGGATCTTCTCGTTGGTATCCATCTCGCCGCGCCAGCCATTGATCTGCGCCCAGCCGGTGACGCCGGGCTTGACCTTGTGGCGCGCGAAATAGCCGTCGACCACCTCATTGTACAGAAGGTTGTGCGACTGGGCAGCAATGGCATGCGGGCGCGGGCCGACCAGCGACAGCGAACCGAAAAGCGAATTGAAGAACTGCGGCAGCTCGTCGATCGAGGTCTTGCGGATGAAGCGGCCGACGCGGGTGACACGCGGGTCGTTCTTGGTCACCGTCTGCTTGGCGGTCGGGTCCGCCTTGTCCGTGTACATCGAACGGAACTTGTAGACCTCGATGGTCTCGTTGTTGAAGCCATGCCGCTTCTGGTGGAACAGCACCGGTCCCTTGCTGTCGAGCTTGATGGCGATCGCGGTCACCAGCATGACCGGCGAGAATACGATGATGCCGATGATCGAGAAGACGATGTCGAAGGCGCGCTTGGCGACCGAATCCCAGTCGTTGATCGGCTTGTCGAAGATATCGAGCATCGGCACCGAGCCGATATAGGAATAGGCGCGCGGCCGGAACTGCAGCGCGTTCGAATGCGCCGAGAGCCGGATATCGACCGGCAGCACCCACAGCTTCTTCAAAAGCTGCAGGACACGCGATTCGGCGGTCAGCGGCAGCGACACGATCAGCATGTCGATACGGGCGATGCGGGCGAACTCGATGAGCTCGGAAACGGTGCCGAGCTTCGGATACCCGGCGACGATGGGTGGCGAGCGCTTGTCGCTGCGGTCGTCGAAGATGCCGCAGATGCGGATGTCGTTGTAGGGTTGCTTTTCGACGGAGCGGATCAGGGCTTCCGCCGCCGTGCCGCCGCCGACGATGACGGCGCGGCGCTCCATGCGCCCGTCGCGCGCCCAGCGCCGGATCAGCTTCGACATCAGCAGCCTGAGGCCGAAGATCAGCATGAAGCCGACGACGAACCAGGTGCCGAAAAACAGGCGCGAATAGTCTTCCGACATCTTCATGGCGAATGCCGTCAGCGCCATCAAGGCGAAGGTGCCGGCCCAGACCAGCAGGAGACGGCCGAAATTGGCGAGCGGCCGCATCAACGAGACGACCTGGTAGCAGTCGGTGACGTCGAGCAGCACCACTGCGAGGAACGAGGCGGCGGCGATCGTCAGCGGGTATTGCCAGGCGAGGTGGCTGAAGAAGCCGACATAGTAAAAATAGACGCAGAGACCCGACAGGAACAGCAGCGCGAATTCGACCATGCGCAAGACGCCGCTGACCATGATCGGCGACATGGTATCGCGCCTATATTGCGACGCGACCTGACGGGCGACGTCGTTCATCCCGCCAAGATTATCGCTGCTGGCCGGGCCGTCGAATTTGCGCACCGCGTCTATCGAAAAGCGGCGTGCGGGATCGATCTCGTTCATGGGTGCATCCGCAAAGCTTCCCTCAGGTGAATAGCAAAAGAGAGCTAAGAAACCCTTGAAACAACAGGTGGCTTTGGAGAAGCTTTGGGGTTAGCGCCCTTTTGGGGTTACCGCTTGAGCGCGGCGAAATAGGCCGTCTCGATCGCGGCGGCCATCACGTCGGCGCCGAATCGCGTCTTGAGGTCGGCGGTGTCGGGCATCAGGCTGCTGTAGGCATTGAGGTCGGCCAGCGCCGCGCTCATCTTGTCGCCGAGTTCGCGCGGGTCAGGCCGGATCAGGGCAGGGGAACCGGCGCCGAAGATTTCCGGGATGCCGCCGACGGCGGTGGCGATCATCGATTTGCCAGCGGCGAGCGTTTCCAGAACGATGTAAGGCATGGCTTCCGCACGCGAGGGAACGACAACCAGTTCGGCCAGTGCGAAGGCTTTGCGCGCCGGCATCGGCGGCAGGAAACGCATATGGTCTTCGAGCCCGAGCCGCTTCACTTGCGCATGGTAGCGTGGCAGGTCGTCGCCGTCGCCGACCATCACCGCTTTCACCGGGCGGCCAAGCCGCGTTCCGGCAAGGACCAGCGCATCGATGAAGATGTCCGGTCCCTTGAGGTCGCGCATCATGCCGATATAGAGGACATCGGCCGCATTCAGCTCGGTTCGCACCGGCTCGAACTCGGCGGTGCTCAGGCCGTTGTAGACAAGGTTGTTCGGGATGGGCGGTTCGCCGACCTTCCTGCGATATGTCTGACTTTCATAATCGGAGACAAACAGAAGATAGTCGGTGAAGCGCGCCATGAACCGTTCGAGCGCGAAGAACAGCTTCCCCGTGGCGGTGGTCTCGTCATAATGAAGAGAGCCGCCGTGAGGCGAATAAAGGCGGGCTACGCGAGACCTTGATACCCGCAACAATGAGCCGAACAGGCGGGCATAGGCGCCACCCTTGGCGCCGTGCCCGTGGAGCACGTCCGGCCGCAATTCCTTGATGATCCCGAAGGTGCGCCAGGCCGAGGCGAGGTCGCCCGGCCCGACATGCCGCTGCATCGGCGTACGATGAATGCCGAGCGCCATTCTGCCCTTCATCTGTTCGAACAAATGTTCCTCGAAATCGCCGCCCGTCGTCGAATCGCAGACGATGCCGACGGCATGCCCGGCGGCGACCTGCGCCTCGGTCAGGTCGCGCACGTGACGAAAAATCCCTCCGACAGGTGAGCGAAAGCAGTGGACGATCCTGAGTGTGTCCGCCACGTCGTCTAGAACAGGCGTTCGCGAACGTAGACCGTATCGCCGGGCAGAAGCGGGTCGGAGGTGGCCACGCGACCGGTCATGACCTTGCCGTTGATGTCGCGGGTAATGTCGACGCTTTCCTGGTTGGCGCGCGGGCTGAAACCGCCGGCGATGGCAATCGCCTTTTGTACGGTCAGGCCTGGAACATAGGAGTATTGGCCCGCGGCACCGACTTCACCCATGATGAAGATCGGCCGGTAGCGGTCGATCTCGACCGAAACGTCTGGATCGCGCAGGTAACCCTGGCGTAATTTGTCGGCGATCTCGCCTTCAAGTTGCTGTGCGGTGTGGCCGCGCGCCGGTACGGCGCCGACGAGCGGGATGGACAGGTAACCGGATTGATCGACGCTGTAGACGTTGGTCAATCCTTCCTGCTCGAACACGGTGACGCGGACCCGATCGCCGGCGCCGAGGCGATAGGGCTGATCGAGCATTTTATGAAAGGCGGCCGGCGCCGGCCGGTAGCTGGAGCAGCCGGCAAGCAACGACACGGTGAGCAGCGCGCGGAAGAGGGAAGCAGTGCTTTTCATGGCCGGACATGTACCTTCGACTGGCCGCTGTTACACCGCGGCGAACTCTGTGGGTCGAGGTGCGTTATCATCCCGTTAGGGTTAATGGCCGGTAAAGGCGCGCAGCGGAAGCGGGGCAACCGACAAAGACGGCCGGTTTTGATGCTTTTGTTGCCGCTTGCGAGTAAAACCTAACAGATACTTACCGCGATATTAACGGCTGAGTTACCATAGTTGTTTACGGTGCATCCTGACCAATGCATGTCGCCCAAAAGTGCGCAGCGGTTTTGCGACAACGACATGCATGAAAACAAGAGCTTAAAGCGCGTTGCATGAACCTGTTCAACGCGACGTGCTTTAAGTACCGGAGTAGGATGCATGTCCGTTCAATCCGCGGCCGCAGATGTCGACGTCGATCTCAGGCAGCTCTTCGCGAGCCTTGCGAGGAACTGGCTCCGCATTTTTGTCGTCGCGCTTGTAGTAACTGGCTTGGCGCTCGCGCTCACCTGGCTCGCCACGCCGCATTACAGGGCCGAAACGCGGCTTTTGATCGAGACACGCGAATCGGTTTACACGCGCCCCGACGGCACCAACGACAACGACAAGCCGATTCTCGATGAGGAAGGCGTGACCAGCCAGGTCGAGGTGATTTCCTCGACCGACATCCTCAAGCAGGTGGCGCAAAAGCTTAATTTGTCACGGCTTCCCGAGTTCGACGAGACGGCGGATATGCCGGTGTTGAGCCGTCTGCTTGTCATCGCCGGCCTGAAAAGCGACCCCAACGAGATTCCGCCGGAAGAACGCGTGCTGGCGAAGATGCGCGAGAAGCTCAACGTCTATCGCGTTGAAAAGTCTCGCGTTATCGTCATCGAATTCTCCTCGGAAGATCCCAGGCTCGCCGCCGAAATTCCGAACGCCATCGCCGACGCCTACATCTCCGTCCAAGGCAATGCCAACATCGAATCGAATTCCGCCGCAACCGACTGGCTGGCGCCGGAGATCGCCGACCTGTCGAAGCGGGTGAAGGATGCCGAGGCCAAGGTAGCAAGCTACCGCGCCCAGTCCGATCTTTTGATGGGCGGCAACAATTCGGTGCTGGCCACGCAACAGCTTTCCGAACTGTCCAGCGAATTGTCGCGGGTGCGGGCCAATCGCGCCTCGGCGGAAGCGATTGCCGACAGCGTACGGAGGGCGCTGCAGAATGGCGGCTCGCTGGATGCGGTACCGGAGGTGCTGTCTTCCGAACTCATCCAGCGGCTGCGCGAGCGGCAGGTCGAGCTCAAGACCAACATCGCCGACCTTTCCACCTCGTTGCTCGACAATCATCCGCGCATCCGGGCGCTGAGGTCGCAGCTTGCCGATCTCGACCGCCAGATCCGCAACGAGGCGGAAAAGATCATGAAAGGGCTGATGACGCAGGCGCAGACCGCCCAGGCCCGCGAAAACCAGCTTGTCGCCGACGTCAACACACTGAAGGCTGCATCGGCGCGCGCCGGCGACCAGCAGGTCGAGCTGGATGCGCTGCAGCGCGAAGCGACCGCCCAGCGGCAGTTGCTCGAATCCTACCTGACCCGTTACCGTGAGGCGTCCTCGCGCAAGGACAGCAACTATCTGCCGGTCGACGCCCGCGTCTTTTCCCGCGCGGTGGCGCCGTCTGAGCCCTATTTCCCGAAGATCCTGCCGATCGCCGGTGCGGCGTTCGTCGGTTCGTTGCTGTTCATGGCGATCGTGACGCTTCTGCAGGAGCTGTTTTCGGGTCGCGCCATGCGGCCTGCCGCCGGCGCCCGCTTCGAGCGGATCGAACAGGTCGCGATGCCGGTTGCCCACGAACCCAATCACGAACCGGCCGATATCGAGGACGTCGAGCATCGGGTGGCGGAAGCGCAGGCAGAGCCGGAAGCGGCTGCCGCGGCGCCAGCAACTGCCCCGGCAACTGGCGAGGACGTCGAGCCGGCGCGCCCCACCCTTGGCGAGGTCGAAATCGACAGGGCGGTGGAAAAACTGATCACAAGCGGTGCGGCGCGCGCCATATTCGTGTCGCCGGAAGGCGACCAGGCGGCCGCCTCGGCGGTGCTGGTGGCGCGGGAGGTTTCCGACGCCGGCCTGCGTGTGCTCCTGCTCGATCTCACCGCTTCGGGCGCCGCCTCGCGGCCGATGCTGGACAGCGGGCTGTTCCCGGGCATTACCAATCTGCTCGCCTCCGAAGCGCAGTTCAGCGACGTGATCCATCCCGATCTCTATTCGGACTGCCACGTCATTCCCGTCGGTACCGCCGATCCGGTCCGCGCCATGCGCGCCGCCGACCGGCTGCCGATCATCATGCAGTCGCTGACCACCGCCTACGATCTGGTCGTGGTCGAATGCGGGCCCGCCGATGCGCAAGGCATCAGCCGCCTTGTCGGCGAAGGCAGCGAGGTCTTCCTGTCGCTGCTGGAGCCGGACGACGAGGTGGCGCAGGCCGCAGTTGAGCTGATCGAGAGCGGCTATCCCGACCTGACGCTGGTGACGCCGGTCGGCTATGAGACGCCACGGACGCCGGTACCCGGACGGCGCTCCGCAGCCTGAGACGTCCCGGAAGTCTCGGCAGCGATCAGCTGTCGTCTTCGCCCGCGGCAGGTGCTGCCTGTCCGGCCGTCGTGCGGCGCAGCATCTTGGTCAGCTTCCAGATCGTCGGGCTGTTCTTGACGAAGGTTTTCAGGCGCGCGCTTTGCCGCAGGACAAACACCAGTGCGCGGCCCTTTATCGTCAGCGGAATCAGGACCTCGAAATGCTGGGTCTCGATATCGCACCACAGCCGCTTGTAGGGTTCGTCGCCGACCGAGAAATCATAGACCTCGAATCCCCTCTCGCAGGCTTCCTCGATGTTGTCGAAGAACAGGAAGTCGCCGGGGCTGGCATGGGCGACGTCGTCGTCGGCGATCGCTCCGAACTCGCAGATCAGGCGTTTTCCCGAGCGGCTCGATCCGGTGACGGCGCGAAGCTTGCCGGCGACTTCGAGCCCATGCAGCACGAAGGACGGCTTGTCGTCGGAAAGCGCTTCGACGAACAGCGCGTGGAAGAAAGCACGAACCTCCGGCTCACCGAAGACGTTGGCGATGCCCATCTTGCGGAAGCGGAACTCCTTCATCTCGAAAAACGCGTCGAGCAGTCTGTTCACCTCGTCCGCTGTCTGGGCCTCGATGCGGCGGTGGCTGCCGACGGCTTCTAACTTGCGCGCCTGCGAGCGGTGCCTCTTGCGCCTGCGCTTGCCGCTCGCGCGGGAGAGCAGTGCATCAAAACCTCCCGCCAAGTCGACGGCCAGCGACAGATTGGGGCTTGGAAAATGCGGGAAGGATAGAAGCGGATTGGCAACGCCGTCGAGATCGGGCAGCAGCCGTTCCAGTGCGACGAGGTCGATGTCCGGTCGCGCCCTGGCGATCGCCGCCAGCATCGAGCCAATTGCCGCGCCATCCGCCCTGGTTAGCCAAGTCGGGTCGGCGGCGGCGAAATTGCCGTTGGCATGGCGGCCGCCCATGAAGCGGGCGACGCGGAACCGGCCGCTGCTGGTGACGTCCAGCGCCAACGAAAAAACCGGTCGGCCGTCACTGCTCAGGGTCACTAAGACGGTGTCCGCTTCGGCATATCTGGCCCAGTTCAGGATCCAGGCCGGGCTCTGCGCCGGCGCGAACAGCGCCGAACGGCAGAACTCGGCATAGGCCGCAAGTGCCGCACCGTCGGCAACCGAGACCGACAGGCCGGCATGATCCGCAGGCAACGCGCGCGGCGCCGCGTCCATTGCTTCGAGCCGATTGCCGTCAAATGACGCGGTGGCGTCAACCATACCTCAATCCTTTAGGGCGTATTCACCGCGATTGGGGGCGCGCATAGGCGCATTCCGTGCTTGGATGAGCCTAGGCGCAAAAGGTGAATGAATGATCGACGGGGGCGAGGCACTCCGGAAACTGGCGCTCAGCGTCGTCCGCTATACCGGTCTTGCCCCGCTGGCCAAGCCGTTTGTCGGCGGCATCGGCGCCATCCTGATGCTGCACCGGGTCACCGCCACTCCGGAAAAACCTGATAGCGTCAACCGGCATCTCAACATCGCGCCTGAGTTCCTCGACGCCGTGATCGCCGACATGAAGGCGCACGGCTATACATTCGTCACGCTGGACGAGGCGATCGAACGCATCAAAGGCGGCGGCAAGGGTGGCCAGTTTGCGGCGATCACCGCCGACGACGCCTACCGCGACAACATGACCGAAGCGCTGCCGGTGCTGGAAAAGCACGGCGCGCCGGTTACCATCTATGTCGCACCGGGGCTGATAAACGGCACCGCCGATCTATGGTGGGAGGTGGTCGAGGACATCGTCAGCGCGCGGGACCGGTTGAGTCTGACAACACAGAACGGTCCGGTGACGATCGACTGCTCGACCCCGGGCAAGAAACTCCAGGCCTTTGCGCGCCTGCACGATTATCTGACGCTGGAGGTCCGCGAGGAGGACCAGCGCGCGGTGCTGCGCGAATTGGCGCGGTCGAACGGAATCGAATTGGACGGGCGCCAGAGCACTTTGATGAACTGGGACGAGATCCGCATCATGGCAGGGCATCCGCTGGTGACGATCGGCGCGCACACCATCAATCATCGCAATCTGAAGCGGCTTTCCGAAACCGATGCGCGGCATGAGGTCGACGACGTCAGGCGCATATTGCAGGCCGAACTCGGCGAGGCGCCGCGCCATTTCGCCTATCCCTATGGCTATGCCAGCGCCGTTGGCGACCGCGAAGTCGGCTTTGCCCGCGACGCCGGCTATGCCTCGGCGGTGACGACGCGTCACGGCGTGCTGCGCGCCGAACATGCCGGCTTCCTGCAGGCGCTGCCGCGCATTTCGGTCAACGGTCGCTATCAGAGCGTTGCCCATATCCGCACGATGCTGTCGGGTGTGACGACGCCGCTGGCCAATGCCGGCAAGATGCTTGTCACCATCTAGTGGTGAGACAATTGGTACCGGTGGACGGCCAGAACCGACCCCTTGCGGGCCATCCCTGATGGCAGGTCAAGAGAGCGTGGTGACCCAATCCAGTCGCCCAAATGAGGCGAGATCGAACGTCTCGAACAGGTATCCCAAAGCCGCCATTTTGCGGTCACCAAATCAATTAGGTCGTCCGCTTTTGGCAACTGCGAGGATTTCCGCCTAAGGTTCCGGGCTGGCTAAGAGCTTTGCCCTCGCCACGAGCGCAGATAGGGCGTATGGTTACCGATCGCTGGCCGGGACTTAACGACGAGCCAGCGAATGAGAGCGTAAGACTCCCGCCTTGAGATAGGGGCGCTCCAATTAGCAGCTGTTCGGCGCGCTTCTGAGAATGTCCGCCTTTGCCGGGATCTTTGACTAGATTCCGGCCGCGATCATTATTTGCGGTTCGGAGAGGGTGCGTTCGATGCAGATCGTTCAAAATCGCCGCACGTTATTGGCAGGCCTGAACTCGCGACTCCTCGACGATTTGATCTAAGCGAGCCGCAGCGCACTCAGTGCTTTTTCCAAGGAGGAGAGCACCATGCAGATCATGCTAAGCCGACGCCGTTTCCTGGCAAGCGCCACGTTGGCAGCCGCCGCGGGTCTGGTCGGCACACCGGAATCGTCCGCGGCCGAAGCACCGTTAGAAACAACCACTATCCGGCTGGTAAAGAACAGCGGCATCTGCATTGCACCCCAATACGTTGCCGAGGAGCTGCTGCACTTGGAGGGATTCACCGACGTCCGCTATGTGGCCGCGGAACCAGGTTATGGCCAGTCGGAGAAGATGGCGCGCGGCGAGGTGGATTTCAGTTTGAATTTCGCTGCGCCGCTCGTTCTTGCGATCGATGCCGGTGACCCGATCACGATGCTGGCGGGCGTGCACCCCGGCTGCTTTGAACTGTTCGGAAACGAAAGCATTCGCGGCATCACGGACCTGAAGGGCAAGACCGTCGGCGTACAGGGCCTTGGTTCAACGCCGTACATATTTGTCACCAGCATGGCCGCCTATGTCGGGCTTGACCCACAAAAGGACATCCGCTGGATCACCAGTCCATCCGTCAGGCCCATGGAGCTTTTCGTCAAAGGAAAGGTCGATGCGTTCCTCGGCTTTCCGCCGGAGCCTCAGGAGCTGCGCGCCCGCAGCATCGGCCATGTGGTCGTAAATAGTGCTGTCGATCGTCCCTGGTCGCAGTACTTCTGCTGCATGCTGGCGGGCAATGCGGAGTTCGTTCGGAACAACCCTGTCGCCACCAAGCGCGTCTTGCGCGCCATTCTCAAGGCGGCAGACCTCTGCGTCGCAGAGCCGCAGCGCGTCGCGCAACAGATCGTCGATAGCGGGTTCACCGCCAACTATGACTATGCCCTGCAGACGATGAACGAAGTGCCTTATGGCAAGTGGCGCGAATACGAGCCCGAGGACACCGTACGGTTTTACGCCTTGCGCCTGCATGAGGCCGGCATGATCAAGACGAGCCCCCACCAGATTATCGCCAACGGAACGGATTGGCGCTTCCTCGACGAGTTGAAGCGCGAGTTGAAGACGTGAACGGTTGGCCGGCACGTATTCTGTTGCTGGCGGTGCTGTTTTCCTGGCCAGTGCAGGCGCATGAAGCGCCGCACGACCAGCGTCTGCCGACGATTGGGCCGGCGCCCGACTTTACCCTGACCTCACAGGATGGGGCGCGCGTGTCGCTCCACGACTTTCGCGGCAAGGTGGTCGCCGTCACTTTCATCTATGCTTCCTGCACTGACCTCTGCCCGATGCTCACCGCCAACATGGCGCACGTGCAGGACAAGCTAGGTTCTGCGTTCGGGCCCAGGGTTGCCTTCGTTTCGATCACCGTCGATCCGGAGCACGATACGCCCGAAGTGCTGAAGCAATATGCACAGGACTTCGGCGCTGATCTGGACGGTTGGGCGTTTCTCACCGGCGATCCGACGATCATCCGTGAGGTCGGACGCAAGTACAGCATCTTCGCGAGGAAGGTGGCGGAGGGAGACGTCGATCACACATTTCTGACGTCGCTCATAGACCCGATTGGCACCTTGCGCGTACAGTATCTCGGCGTCCGGTTCGACTTGGAGGAGTTCCGGGATGACCTTCTCAGCCTCTTGGACGAATCCAAATAACATCACAAACCGGCTGGTGGGCTGGGTTGCGCGGCTGCCGGCCCGCGTCCAGACCAAGCTCCTGATCGCGTTTCTGTCGATCGTCGGCCTGCTGATCGTGCTCGGGGCCGTCGGGTTGCAGGTGTTGAGCGGGGTCAACGATCAAACAAACGAGTTGATCAAGCTGCAGCGCCGGATCGCAGCCTACCGCCAGGTTCAGCACGACACGACGAACCAACTCTACAGCATCTCGACCGCACTTTTGCTTCAGGACGACCGAATGCTGGATGCAGCGCTGCGCCAGCTCAACCAGTTTGGCTACGACCTCGACCGCATGGAGTTCGTCGCCGAAAGTGAGGCGCAAGTGCTCGGCCAGGTCCGGCAAGAGTACGACCAATTTACGGCCGACGTGACGCATGTCGTGGAGCTCTTCCGTGCCGGCCGCACGGAGGAGGCGCGTACGGTTCAGCAGGCTGAGATCATGCCCTCGGCCGACCGCCTGGAGCGGCTGACCAACCAACTGGTCAACACGGCCGAAGCCGACATGGTGGCGGCAATCGAAACGACCGAGGGGGCGTACGGGACCTCCCGACTGATCGTGGTCTCTTTTGCGGTGGGCAGTATTCTGCTGGCGCTGGGGCTTGGCTACATCATTTCCTGGTCATTGATCGAGCCGGTCAAGAAGATCGAGACGCGATTGCGCCAGATCGCGGCCGGCGATTTTGCGCAACAGGTTGCCGTCGCCAATCGAGACGAGCTCGGAGTGCTTGCCGGCAATGTCAACCAGACGTCCGAGCAGCTAGGGCGGCTTTACCAAGAGGTGCAGGCCCGAACGGCCGAGCTCGCACGCTCGGTCGCCGAACTGGAGGCGCTCGGAGAAGTCAGTAAGGCGGTCAATTCGACGCTCGATCTCGACACGGTGCTACAGACGCTCGTAGCGAAGGCGGTTCAATTGTCGGACACGGATGCGGGCACTATCTATGTGTTCAGCAGCACCAGGCAACAATTCCGCTCTCGCGCAACTTATGGGATGAGCGACGAGCTCATTGCCGCGATCTCCGAGCAGCCGATCGGATTGAACGATCAGGAGATCGGCGACGCCGCACGGCGCCGCGCCCCCGTCCAGGTTCCCGATCTCAGCAAAAGTACGCCGTCTCCCGTTCAGCAAGTCATCCTCGACGCCGGATATCGCAGCGTCTTGGTGGTTCCACTGCTCAGACCGAACAAGATCGTCGGCGCGCTCGTCGTCAGGCGCCGGAAGCAAGGTGAATTCGACGAGCAAGTCGTCCATCTGATGGAAACCTTTGCAGCTCAATCGGTGCTTGCCATTCACAACGCGAAGCTGTTCCGCGAGATTGAGGAAAAAGGCCGGGAGCTGGAGGCAGCCAGCCGCCATAAGTCTCAGTTCCTCGCGAATATGAGCCACGAGCTCAGGACGCCGCTCAATTCGGTTCTGGGCTTCACCGAATTGCTGGTCGACGGGATTTACGGCGAGCTCCCGGACAAGGCCAAGACGACGGTGGCGCGCGTGCAAGCAAACGGCCGTCATCTGCTGGGGCTCATCAACGACGTGCTCGATCTTTCAAAGATCGAAGCGGGCCAGCTCACGCTGGCGCTCGAGGATTATTCCGTTGGGCAAATTGTTCGATCGACCGTTACAGCTGTGGAGCCGCTGGCGCGTTCAAAAGGGCTTTCGCTCGGTGCGACCGTCGGCGAAAATCTTCCGCTGGGCCGCGGGGACGAACGCCGCCTGACCCAAGTCCTGCTCAATCTTGCCGGCAATGCCGTCAAGTTCACCGAGACGGGCGCGATCGACATTCTTGCCGATGCGGTCGACGGCCACTTCGAGATCATCGTGCGCGACACGGGCCCTGGCATTGCACCCACAGACCAGGGGCTCATCTTCGATGAATTCCAGCAGGTCGATAGCAGCAGCACCAGGCAGAAGGGCGGCACGGGTCTCGGCCTGGCGATCTCGAAGCGTATCGTGGAAATGCATGGTGGAACCATAGGCGTCGAGTCCGTGCCCGGTTCAGGCTCGACATTCCGCATGAGAATACCGATCCGAGTGGGAGAGGATGTGAAGGCAGCATGAGCAAGAGAATCCTGATGGTGGAAGACACCGAGGACAACCGGCAGATCATACGCGATCTCATCGCCACCACCGAATACGAACTGATCGAGGCCGCGGACGGTGCTGCCGGTGTCGCTGCCGCTGCAGCTGAGAAGCCGGACCTGATCCTGATGGACATTCAGCTTCCGGTGATCGACGGATATGAAGCTGCCCGCCGCATAAAGGCTGACCCGGCGCTCCGGCATATTCCGATAGTCGCCGTCACCTCCTACGCATTATCGGGCGATGAGGCGAAAGCCCTTGCTGCCGGGTGCGATGGCTACATTGCCAAGCCATTCAGTCCGCGCCAGCTGCTTGCCAAGATCCGGGAGTTGCTTTCCTAGAGGAGACAGGGCCTTGCACGATCCGCCTCGCATTCTCGCAGTCGACGATACGCCGGAAAATCTCGAAATCCTGCGCATGCGCCTCGAGGCGAATGGCTACGAAGTGGTGACTGCAGCGGACGGCGAAGAGGGGCTTGCGAAGGTGCGCAGTCTCAAGCCGGATCTGATCCTCCTCGACATCATGATGCCGAAGCTCGACGGGATAAGCGTCGTGCGGATGCTCAAGGCAGACGTTTCGCTGCGATCGATCCCGGTTATCCTTGTCACCGCAAAAGCCGATACGCGGGATGTAGTCGAGGGATTGGATGCCGGTGGCGACGACTATCTAACCAAGCCGTTCGACCACAGGGCCCTGGTGGCGCGGGTGCGGTCGATGCTGCGCCAGAAGACGCTTTACGATACCGTAGAGAGCCAGACGCGACTCCTCGAAGACCAGGCAGCGCAATTGGCTGCATGGAATCGCTCCCTGGAGCAAACAGTGGCGGAGCAGGTTGCGGAGATCGAGCGGATGGGCCGGCTCCGACGGTTTCTGCCCGCGCAGGTCGCCGACCTTATTGTTGCGGCGGGGAATGGCGACGCGCTTCTTCAAAGCCACCGTCGCGAGGTGACCGTCGTTTTCTGCGATCTGCGCGGCTTTACAGCCTTCGCCGAGACTGCCGAGCCCGAGGAAGTAATGACGGTGCTTGGCGAGTACCATTCCTGTCTCGGCGAACAAATCGTCCGTCACGAGGGGACTTTGGAGCGGTTCGTGGGCGACGGCATCGTTGTGGTTTTCAATGATCCGCTACCCTGTGCCGATCACACCGAGAGGGCTGTCTCAATGGCCGCGGCGATGCGTGACGCTATTGACGAGCATTCAGAGCGATGGCGCAAACGGGACTACTTGCTTGGCTTCGGAATCGGCATCGCCCGGGGCCACGCCACCATCGGGCGGATCGGTTTCGATCAGCGCGCGGACTATGCGGTGATCGGCACCGTGTCGAACCACGCGGCCCGATTGTGCGAGGAGGCCAGGTCTGGCCAGATTCTCGTCAGCCAACGGGTTCTTGGCGCCGTCGAATCATTGGTCGAATCCGTTCCAGTTGGCGAACTGACGCTGAAGGGGTTTCGCCGCCCTATGCTGGCTTACGAAGTTGTCCGGTGGCTTGGCCGGTCAAGTTAGTGATGAACGCAGCCCAATGAGTGACCCGCGCGGACCGAACGACGGCATGAAATGACCGCAACGGTGGAAAGCGGTCGTTCCGTCGGCAGCAAGCGAACGGCAACCCTTGGCGCTGCCTGCGCGTTCCGATCGGCGACATGGAAGGCAGAAAACCACCCTGATCTCCCTCGGGCAGCAAGCGTCAGGCTTTCACCATCTAGCGGCGGCGAGCAAACCTCAATTCTTCGGGCGCGGGGGCTCCAGGATCAGCCATTTGATGATGCCCATGGCCGGCAGCACCCAGAGCATGCCGCTGAGCAGGAAGAACAGGAAATGCGCCCACGGTCCCGATTCCGCCAGTTGGGCAACCGCCACAATCGATGCGACCAGCGCATAGACGATGACCAGCGCCACCAGCAGGATTGTTCCGATCAGCTTTTTCAGGCGAATGGGCATTTCGCGATCCCGTTGATCGCTATCGCTTAGGCCCAACGGAAGAGGCACGCAACAGCCAAGAAGCGGCGCGACGGCGTGCCGCGCTGTCTGGTCTTGCCAGCGGGATTGCGATGGTTCACCAATCCGCGACTGCAACCTGCCGGGACAAGCTTATGGCTGCCATCTCAGCTGCCGCGCCTTTCGTGGCCCGCGACCGCGACCTGCGCAACCGGGCGCTGGTGCGCGGCTGGCTCTACGTCGTGCTTCTGGTGCTGTTTGTACTGGTGCTGGTCGGCGGCGCCACCAGGCTCACTGAGTCCGGCTTGTCGATCACCGAATGGAAGCCGATCCACGGCATCATCCCACCGCTCAACGACGCCGAATGGCAGGAGGAATTCCAGCGCTACCAGCAGATCCCGCAATATGCCGAGCTTAACAAAGGCATGAGCATCGACGCGTTCAAGTCGATCTTCTGGTGGGAATGGGTGCACCGGATCCTGGCGCGCGGTGTCGGCCTGGTTTTTGCGGTGCCGCTGGTGTTTTTCTGGGCGACGCGCCGCATCGAGCGCGGCCTTGGGCCGAAGCTGATCGGCATCCTCGTCCTCGGCGCCCTGCAGGGCGCGATCGGCTGGTGGATGGTGGCGTCCGGGCTGGTCGACCGGGTCTCGGTCAGCCAGTACCGGCTGGCGACGCATCTGACGCTGGCCGCGCTGATCTTCGCCGCAACCATGGTGGTCTCGCGTGGATTGGCCCCACACTCCGAGCCCGCCGCCGACCGTTCGACGCAGCGTCTGGCCGGCTTTCTGGTGCTGCTGGCGCTGATCCAGATCTATCTCGGCGGGCTGGTCGCCGGGCTCGATGCCGGCCTGAGCTACAACACCTGGCCGCTAATGGACGGCCAGCTCATCCCCGACGATCTGTTGATCCTCGAGCCGGCATGGCGCAATTTCTTTGAGAGCCCGAAGACGGTTCAGTTCATCCACCGGCTCGGCGCCTACACGATGTCAGTCGCTGCACTTTGGCACATGATCGCGACGCACCGCCGCCAACCCGGAACGACGCATGCGCGCCGCGCGACGGTGCTGTTTCTGCTGGTGCTGGTGCAGGCCTTGATCGGCATCGGCACGCTGCTGATGCAGGTATCGCTGCACATGGCGCTGACGCATCAGGCATTCGCGCTTGTACTGCTGGGGTTTGCCGCAGCGCATTGGCGCGGCACTAAGGGCGCTTATCCCCTGCCCAACCAGATCGCCGTCAGAGGCTGAGCCGCACCGTCCTGATCGCCGTGGCAATGAACAATTCGCGGCTTTCCTCGACCGCATTGCCGTCTTCATGATGCCATGATGCCGACAGGCAGCCATAGGCGATGGCATGATCCAGAATGGCTGGCGGCGTTTGGCCGAGCGTCTTGGCGAAGATCTCGGCCATGTGGGCAATTCGCCGGAGATCGCTGCAAAGGTCGTCGCGGTCGAGCGGGTTGTAGAACATGTTCGCCGCATCGAAGCCGGGATCGCCGAGAACGCCCTTCGGGTCGATCGCCAGCCAGCCGCGCGGCCCCTGCATGATGTTGTCGTGATGCAGGTCGCCATGCAGCGGCAGCACGTCGACAGGATCGGCCAACAGCCGGTCCGCGGTCGCAGCCGCTTCGACATAGAAGCTCTTTTCGCCGGCGTCGCGATCGATCTTCGCCTTCTTGAACAGGCTGGAAAACCGTACCCGCAGCGGCTGAAGATCCGGTGGGGCAGGGTGGTCGGATGGCGAGAACAGCCTTGCCATCACTTCGGTCGCGATTGCGGTGGCGGCATTGTCTCCTTGCTCCGCGAGTACCTGTGACAGCAAGGTTTCGCCGGCATATTCGAGCAGCATGCAGTGGCCGTCGCGGCCGAGCAGCCGCACTGCGCCTTCGCCGCGCCGCCAGGCGAGGAAATGCTCGCCGCGCAACTCGTCTTCGACGTCGTCGAAAGCTTTGAGGGCCTTGACGATCGCCGGCGAGCCGTCCGCGCGAAAAACCTTCCAGATGCGGCTGCTGAACGTCTCGGCAATCAGTTCTGGCGCGCTGACGTTCCAGCGTTTTGGAAATGCCGGAGCGTCCATTCAGTGCTTGAGGCCGAGCATCAGATCCATGTTCTGCACGGCAGCACCCGAGGCGCCCTTGCCGAGATTGTCGTAGACGGCGAGCAGCAGCGCCTGGGCCCTGTCGTCATTGGCGAAGACATAGAGCTTCATCCGATTGGTGCCGTTATGGATTTCGGGATCGATCTCCGGCACGCGCTCAAGATTCGTATAGGGCGCCACCTCGACCACGCCGCCATCGATCGCAGCGAAATGGTCGGCAATTGCCGCATGAAGTTCGGCGCCGGTCGGCACATAGTCGAGGCCGCCGAGCTGCAGCGGCACCACTGTGATCATACCTTGCGCGAAATTGCCGACCGCCGGCTGCATGATCGGGTCATGCGACAGCTTCGCATATGTCCTGAGCTCCGGCACATGCTTGTGCTGCAGGGTCAGCCCGTAGGGCAGGAATTCCGACGCATCCTCGCCCTTGGCGACATAGTCCTCGATCATCGGCCGGCCGCCGCCCGAATAGCCCGTAATGCCGTTGACGGTGACTGGAAAATCCGGCGGCAACAGCCCGGCCGCCACCAGCGGTCTGAGCGTTGCGATCGGGCCTTGCGGCCAGCAGCCCGGATTGGCGACGCGCTTCGCGGAGGCGATTTTCCGCGCCTGATCCTTGTCCATTTCGGCGAAACCGTATTCCCAGCCTTCGGCCACTCGATGCGCAGTCGAGGCGTCGATAACCCTGGTGGTGTCGTTGGTGATCAGCGAGACGCTTTCTTTCGCGGCTGCGTCCGGCAGGCACAGGATCGCGACATCGGCGGCATTGAGGAACTCGGCTCTAGCTGCCGGTTCCTTGCGGCGCTCGCTCGGAATGGAAATTATCTCCAGGTCGCCGCGCTCGGCCAGCAGCGCCCTGATCTGGAGACCGGTGGTGCCGTGCTCGCCGTCGATGAAGATTTTCGGTTTCATTGCCTGCCTGAATTCCTGTTATCTCAGTTAAATGCCGCTTGCCTGATTTAATCCGGCAACGACGTGATTGCCGCTGTTCAGCTCTTCGAGTCGAGCCTTTCGTTCCGCCAGCAGCCCGAGATAGTGCATGGCCACCGTCGACCCGGCAATTGCCGTTATATCGGCGTGATCATAGGCCGGCGCAACCTCCACGACATCGGCGCCGACGATATCGACCTGATTGATCTGGCGCAGCACCGACAGGATTTTTGCCGAGGACGGCCCGCCGGCGACCGGGGTGCCGGTGCCGGGCGCGAAGGCCGGGTCCAGGCAATCGATATCGAAGGTGACATAGGCTTTCTTGCCGCCGGTGCGGTCCACGATGGCATAGGCGATATCGGACGCGCGCATGTCCTCGACTTCGTGGCCGTACAGGATCTTGATGCCGAATGTGTCAGGCGCATGGGTGCGGATGCCGATCTGGATCGAACGGTCTGGGTCGATAATGCCCTCCTTGACCGCGCGGCCGACGAAGGAGCCATGGTCGATGCGTTTGCCATCATCCGGCCAGGTGTCCTGGTGAGCGTCGAACTGCACCATGGCCAGCGGGCCGTGGATAGCGGCATGCGCCTTGAGCAGCGGCCAGGTGACGAAATGGTCGCCGCCGAGCGATAGCAGGAAGGCGCCGGATTTCAGGATCTTTGCCGCCTCGCGCTCGATCGTCCCCGGTGTCTTCTGGTGATTGCCGCTGTCGAGCAGGCAATCGCCATAGTCGACCACGGCGAGATGTTCGAACAGATCGCGCGAAAACGGATACTGCGGATCATTGTCGAGGATGGTCGAGGCGCGGCGAATCGCCTGCGGCCCGAAACGCGCGCCCGGACGGTTGGTGACGGCGGCGTCGAAGGGGATGCCCCACACCACCGCGTCCGCGCCCTTCACGTCCTTCGTGTATTTGCGTCGCATGAACGACAGTGCGCCGGCATAGGTCGGCTCGAACGACGCACCCGTCCTGGCCCGGGCGGTGAAGGCGTGGTCGATGTTGGTGTTCGGCATGAAGCGATCTCCTGTGCGTCGAGGCGCAACCTTATTGGATATAATTCTCAGAAATGCGACCCCCCTCCGAGGGGTATGGCCATTCGAGCTCGGTCACAAATTCTTGCTTGCCAGGTGAGCCCGCATCGCAAACCGCAAATTGCGTAGGTAGGCATAAATACAACCGAACAGCCGTCAGTCTAATGGGATGGTGCCGGCCGCGGAGCGGAACAGATACGGGCGCGCCAAGCCGGCCCACCGACCGCCAGGACGGCGGCATCGATCTCGGCAGGCTGATGCCGGCGACCTGCTGATTGCCGTCGGTTCGAGGTTTCAGAACGGCCGGTTCAGCCGGCATTGACCGGACTTTCCGGCATTTGCGAAGCCGGCTTCGTTCACTAGGCTGTCACGTGCGTCGCTTAACCGGGTTGGCATCCGGTAGGAGCGATTCTCATGCGAACGACCTGGCTGAACCTTCTGCTTTCCGCCGCCTTGGCGCTGTTCACAGGCACGGCATCGGCAGGCGAAACACGCGCCAGACAGATTCTTGACCGTTTCGAACACGCCAACCAGTGGCGCGACCATGTGATGGTGGCGGCACACCGCGCCGGCAGCATGCAGGCCCGCAAGACGCTCTACGCGGAGAACTCGATCGCCGCCGTCGAGGCATCGATCGCGCTTGGTGTCGAAATCGTCGAGGTCGACGTCAGGCGCTCGAAGGACGGCCAGTTCGTCGTCATGCATGACAGCTGGCTCGACCGCACGACGAACTGCAAGGGCGAGGTGGTCAAGCGCACGCTGGCCGAACTCAAAACCTGCAGCCTGATTATCGAAGGCACCGGCGCTGTCACCGATGAGCCGGTTTCGACGCTGCGCGAGATGCTGGTGGCGACCAAGGACAGGATCCTCATCAACATCGACAACAAGCTCGATGTCGACAGCTTGGCCGGCGTGATCGCGGTCGCGCGTGACCTGGACATGGCCGAGCAGGTGATCCTCAAGGAGAACCTGTGGAACCCGGCCAGGATCACCACTGTCAAGGCCGCCATGGGTGCGATCGGCAGCGGTTTCCAGTTCATGCCGATCATCGCCGACGACGCGGTTCGTGACGCCGGCTTCGCCGAGAAAGTCAGCGAGATCTTTTCGCCGCGCGCCGTCGAGATGATCAACTGGCGGGCCGGCGCGGAGACGCTGACCGAGACCGGCGGTCCGCTGTTCAGCCCCCGCATGCGCGCGGCGGCGATAAGGGGCGACTGGCACATCTGGGCCAATACCTACGCCATCGTCAACAAGCCGGGCGGCTTCCTTGCCGGCGGTCGCGGCGACGAACTGGCGGTGCTCGCCAGTCTGCCGCGCGAGACCTACGGCTTCTGGGCCGAGCGCGGCGCCACCATCATCCAGACCGACGAGCCGAAAGCGGCGATCGACTGGCTGACGGCGAACGGCTACCGCGTGCGTTATTCTGATGAGGTGCGATCGGCGGAGCCGGCGAACACCGCGAGCATCAACTAGTCCCTCTGCACAGGGGATTTGGTTCTTTGACTGACGGTCGCGCTGCCGGCCGGCCTGCAGCTGCCAATCTCCAACGTCTGCGATTAACCGTAAGCGCCTTCGTCATCCTAGGCCGAAGCAAGGAGCGAAGCGACGCGGCGTAGACCCTAGGATCCATGCCGTTACCTCAGAGCGTCACAACGGTGCAGAACCTTTGATGGCGGAGCGAAGCGCCCCCCTCTGTCCTGCCGGACATCTCCCCCACAAGGGGGGAGATCGGCCGTCACCACCCGCCTTCGCGAACCGCCACTGTCGCAGGAGCGAGCGGTGCGCCAAAGCTGCCGATCTCCCCCCAAGTGGGGGAGATGTCCGGCAGGACAGAGGGGGCGCGAAGGATCACTACGATTGAAATGGCGTAGGACTTGGTTTGAGTCGGCCAAAAGAAAAGGCCGCCCGGAGGCGGCCTTTTCGAATGTCTGAGGCGCGCAGTGCTTAGCGCTTCGAGAACTGGAACGAGCGGCGGGCCTTCGCCTTGCCGTACTTCTTGCGCTCGACGACGCGGCTGTCACGGGTCAGGAAGCCGCCCTTCTTGAGCACGCCGCGCAGCGCCGGCTCGTAATAGGTAAGCGCCTTGGAGATGCCGTGGCGTACCGCACCGGCCTGGCCGGAAAGACCGCCGCCGATGACGGTGGCGACGATGTCGTACTGGCCGGCGCGGTTGGCGGCGATGATCGGCTGGTTGAGGATCATCTGCAGGACCGGACGCGCGAAATATTCGGCGAACACCTTGTCGTTGACGACGATCTTGCCGGAACCGGGCTTTACCCAGACACGCGCGATGGCGTTCTTGCGCTTGCCGGTGGCATAGGCGCGGCCCGACTTGTCGAGCTTCTGGACATGGACGGGTGCAGCCGGCTGCGTGCTGGTGTTGCCGGTGGCAGTTCCGAGTTCTGCGAGCGAGGAAAGCTCTGCCATTTTACGAAACCTTCTTGTTCTTGGCGTTCAGCTTGGCCACGTCGAGCGTGACGGGCTGCTGGGCGACATGCGGATGTTCCGTGCCTGCATAGACGCGGAGATTCTTCATCTGGCGACGGCCGAGCGGGCCACGCGGGATCATGCGTTCGACGGCCTTCTCGACGACACGCTCGGGGAAACGGCCCTCGAGCAGCTGGCGCGCGGTGCGCTCCTTGATGCCGCCAGGGTGGCCGGTGTGCCAGTAATAGACCTTGTCGGTGAATTTCTTGCCGGTGAACACCACCTTGTCGGCATTGATGACGATGACGTTGTCGCCGTCGTCGACATGCGGGGTAAAGGTGGGCTTGTGCTTGCCGCGAAGATGATTGGCGATGACAGTGGCGAGACGGCCGACGACGAGACCCTCGGCGTCGATCAGCACCCACTTCTTCACCACATCCGCAGGCTTCTGCGAAAAGGTTGCCATGGATTGTTGCTTTCGGTTCGGGACCTTCCCCATCGACGAACGACAAGGAAAGCGTTTCTTGTTGCTTGGTTTGACGCCGAGCGCTCGCCCGCCGCCAATAACAAAACGGCGGCCTTTGGCGGGCCGCTGTTCCGTGAGGGCTTATAGGCGAGGGGGAGATAGCACGTCAAGGCGAATTAAAATACGCGTAGCTCAGAAAGTGAAGCAAAAACAAAGGATTGAATAATAGGTATTATTGTACCACACTGATCTAGTGTTAATTGCGGTGCAGAATCTGACCTTAGTGCTTTGCCTCGATTTCCTTGCGGGCCGCGCTGGAGAGGAACGCAGATCGCGTTATGCCGCGTTCGCGCGCTGCGATGTCGATCGCCCGCAAAACGCCGCGCTCGAAAGTCACGTTTGCCCTGACGACGGCGCTGTCATTGTCGATGAGCGGCACCGATACCAGATAGGCTCCTTCGGCGAGCGCGTTGCGTATGTCGGGAAGCGCGACAATCGCTTCATGGTTGGACGGCTCTGGAACGGGCATATCCTCTGCCCACAATTGCAAGGCTTCAACGGCATTGGGCACGATGTCTTCCGCCGCGTCCGCAGCCGAAAAGCAGCCGGGAATGTCCGGAAAGCGGATGCCGAATGCGCTGTCGGGATCTTTGTCGACCAATGCGAAATAGTTCTTCATTTGCAATCTCCAGGACGCTTCAGCTCGTCCTTATCCAGCCTGCCTGCTTGGCGATCGCGCGAGCGGTACCGGTTGGCAGATTCTTCTCGGGATGCGGAACGATCAACACAATCTCGCCCTTTCGGAATTTGTGATGCGAGCCGCGTACGGAAATCAGTTCGAAACCATCGTCTTTGAGACGCTTCACGATCTTGCGGCTGTCACGTTCCAGCAAAGGTCACCTATGCGCACATATATACACATCAAGCGGAAATTCAATTGTCAAGATGGCGACCGCTTCGGCGGGATCGAATAGGTTCCCGTCGCGTGCGCTACTGTATGTCCGTCCGGTCCGGCGACGATCTCGATTTGGAACACCATCAGGCTCTTGCCCAGCTTCAGGATCCGGCAATGGCCGTCGATCGGTCCGGCCTCGGCTTTGCGGACAAAATTGATGTTGAGATTGGTGGTCACCGAAAGCGCATCCGGCCCGGCATGCGAAAGCACGCAGACATAGCCGCCAATGTCGGCCAGCGTGAACAGCGACGGGCCCGACACGGTTCCGCCGGGACGCAAATGCCGCTCGTCGGCATTCAGGCGCACCGTGCAGCCGCCCGGAAACACCTCGATCGCCTCGTAGAAGGTGAACTGGCCGTTGAGCTGCGGATACACGGTCTTCATCAAGGCATTGACTTGCGCCGCGGTCAGCACCGGCTTGAGATTGCTTTGGGCAGGCATAGGCGGTTTCCTGTCTGTGGCGCCGGTATGGGCGCCGGCGGTCCCAAGGCGAGGGTGCTTGGCTGAGACCGCACCGCCGAGAAAACACGTCTCAAGGCTGTTCTTCAATCGGCAGCGTGCTAGTTCTTTTGTTCCATGGCCGCGCATCCGATGTCGCTGGCCGATGAAGAGGTTGGAGAACATGGCTGAAATCGTCGCCATCAAGCCGGCTGTTGCCGAAGGTCCTGTTGTCGCGAGGCTGGACAAGGGCGTGCTCCGCCTCACGCTCAGCAATCCGCCGGCCAATGCCCTGTCGCTGTCGGTCATGGCGGCGCTGATGGCGGAGCTCGACCGCGCGAAATCAGACAGATCCGTCCGCGTCATTATTCTGGCGGCGGCCGGAAAGGTGTTCTGCGCCGGACATGACCTCAAGGAAATGACCGCTCACCGTGGCGATCCCGACCGCGGCAAGGCATTTTTCGAGGAGACGTTTTCCGCTTGCGCGGCACTAATGCAGGCGATCGTGCGCCATCCGAGACCGGTGATCGCTGAGGTCGATGGTCTGGCGACGGCGGCCGGGGCACAACTGGTGGCGAGCTGCGATCTGGCGATCGCCTCGCATGAGGCGACCTTCTGCACGCCCGGCGTCAATATCGGCCTGTTCTGCTCGACGCCGATGGTGGCGCTGTCACGCAACGTCTCGCGCAAGCACGCGATGGAGATGCTTTTGACCGGCGAGACCATCGATGCGGCGACGGCCAAGGAATTCGGCCTCATCAACCGCGTGGTGCCGCGCGAATATCTGAATCAGATTGTCACCAAATACGCGCAAACCATTGCTGCCAAATCGTCTTCGGTCGTCAGGACCGGCAAGGAAGCCTTTTACGTACAAGCCGAGATGGGGCTGGCGGACGCCTATGCCTATACCGGTCGCGTCATGGTCGACAACATGCTGGCACGCGATGCGGAAGAGGGCATCGGCGCCTTCATCGGCAAGCGCAAGCCGGAATGGACGGACGACTAGACATGGAACCCCGCATCTCAATCATCACCATCGCCGTCGACGATCTCGAGCGCGCCACGCGCTTCTACGAGGCGATGGGCCTGACCCCCCACGCCGGCATCACCGACGGCGTCACCTTCTTCCAGATGGGCGGCGTCATTCTCGGCCTGTTTCCGCGCGAAAGCGCCGAAGCGGATTCAGGCATCATTTTCGGCACGGCGCCGTCGGCGATCTACCTCGCCTACAACACCCGCTCCGACACGGAAGTCGATCACGTGCTTGCGATGGCCGAGAAGGCCGGCGGTCGTATCGTCAAGCCGGCCGGCCGCGCCTTCTGGGGCGGCTGGTATGGCTATTTCGCCGACACGGAGGGGCATGTCTGGGAAGTGGCGCACAATCCGGCTTTTCCGATCGCGGAAGACGGCAGCATCTCGCTGCCGGGCTGATCCCACTGCCAGATGGCATATCGCAAGCAACTGACGCGACTGAAGGCACCCTATCTCAGGCGCATCCTGATCGAGCCCAGCCGTGTCGCGGATTGGGAAAAATATCCCTGGACCCTGCCAATCTTCCGCAGCCACGATTTCGAACTGGAATTCACGACGCCGATCACCATCATCGTCGGGGAGAACGGCACCGGCAAATCGACATTGCTCGAGGCGATCGGCGCGCTGGCCGGATACGATGAGGCCGGCGGCGGCAGGGGCTACATGCCCATCGACCACTCCCGCGCCATCGACAAGAGCGGAGCAGCACTGGCGGAAACGCTGCGCGGCCACTGGCTGCCGAAGGTCACCGCCGGCTGGTTCTTCCGCGCCGAATCCTTTTACTCCGTGGCCCGCTATCTCGACCAGGCCGCCATCGACGCCCATGCGGCGCCGCCCGATTTCCTGTCCTGGTCGCATGGCGAGGGTTTCATCCGCTTCTTCGAGGAGCGCTGCCGCCGGCAAGGCATCTACATCCTCGATGAGCCCGAAAGCGCCTTGTCGCCGACGCGCCAGATCGAGCTCCTCAAGATGCTGCGGCGGATGGATCTATCAGGCACGGCGCAAGTGATCATGGCGACGCATTCGCCGCTGCTGATGGCCTGTCCCGGCGCGCGGCTGTTCCGCATCAGCCGGTTTGGCCTCGACCCGACCGATTTCCACGATACCGATCATTTCCGCATGATGCGCAGTTTCTGCAACGACCCGGATGGTTTTCTCGCCGAAGCTCTGTATGAGGACGAGGCATGAACCACGACGCCTACGACAATGCCTATATCGCCGGCATCCTCAATTCGGTGAAGACCATCGCGATGGTCGGCGCGTCCGCCAATGATGTGCGGCCGAGCTACTTCGTGCTGAAGTACCTGCTGGGCAAGGGATTTTCGGTGTTCCCGATCAACCCCGGCCAGGCCGGCAAGGAAATCCTTGGCCGGATGACCTATAGCAGGCTCGCCGATGTTCCCGAGCCGATCGACATGGTCGACGTTTTTCGCGGCTCCGCGGCAGTGCCGGGCGTCGTTGACGAGGTCTTGCGGCTCGATCCGTTGCCGAAAGTCATCTGGATGCAGCTTGGCGTGCGCCATGACGAGGCGGCCGCGCGCGCCGAGGCCGCCGGCATCAAGGTGGTGATGAACCGCTGCCCCAAGATCGAATATGGCAAGCTGTCGGGCGAAATCGGCTGGACCGGCGTCAACTCAGGCGTGCTGTCGTCGAAGAAGCCGCAGATGCGGCCGGGATTCCAGAGCTTCGGGGTTCGCCAGAAGTAGACGGAAAGTTATTCCGGTACTTGGCGCATTTTCTCGTGCCTCGGTCACAGAACGTGCATCGACGGGCATTTTCTTCTTTGCATTCGCGACCGGGCTTCGCCAAGAATGCCCGGCGATTTCCAGAAGGTTCAAAAGGGAGGTATTCGATGACCCGTACGCCCGGTTTCAACACGCTCGCCGTCCATGCGGGTGCCAAGCCCGATCCGGCGACCGGCGCGCGTGCCACGCCGATCTACCAGACGACCTCCTTTGTCTTCGATGATGCCGACCATGCCGCTTCGCTGTTCGGGCTAAAAGCCTTCGGCAACATCTACACCCGCATCATGAACCCGACGCAGGCGGTGCTGGAAGAGCGTATCGCGGCACTCGAAGGCGGCACGGCGGGGCTGGCCGTGGCGTCGGGCCATGCCGCGCAGGTGCTCGTCTTCCATAATCTGATGCAGCCCGGCGACAATTTCGTCTCCGCGACAAGGCTTTACGGCGGCTCGATCAACCAGTTCGGCCACGCCTTCAAGAATTTCGGCTGGCAGGTGCGCTGGGCCGACACCAACGACATCTCGACCTTCGAAAGCCAGATCGACGAAAAGACCAAGGCGATCTTCATCGAGAGCCTGGCCAATCCGGGCGGTGTCTTCGTCGACATCGAGAAGATCGGCGATATCGCCCGCAAGCACGGCCTGCCGCTGATAGTCGACAACACGCTGGCCTCGCCTTATCTGGTGCGGCCGATCGAGCATGGCGCCGACATTGTCGTGCATTCGCTGACCAAGTTCATCGGCGGCCACGGCAATTCCATCGGCGGCGCGATTGTCGATGGCGGCACCTTCGACTGGTCGAAATCCGGCAAATATCCGATGCTGTCGGAGCCGCGCCCCGAATATGGCGGCCTCGTCCTGCACGAAACCTTCGGCAATTTCGCTTTCGCCATTGCCGCGCGCGTGCTCGGCCTGCGCGACATGGGCCCGGCGATCTCGCCCTTCAATGCGTTCCTGATCCTAACCGGGCTGGAAACCCTGCCGCTCAGGATGCAGCGCCATTGCGACAATGCGGTCACCGTCGCCGGCTGGCTGTCCAACCACCCAAAGGTCGCCTGGGTGTCCTATCCCGGCCTGCCCAGCGACAACAACAACGCGCTGCAGAAGAAGTACTCGCCGCTTGGCGCCGGTGCCGTGTTCACCTTCGGCCTGAAGGGCGGCTATGCGGCAGGCATCAAATTCGTAGAGGCGCTCGAACTGTTCTCGCACCTTGCCAATGTCGGCGACACCAAGTCGCTGGTCATCCACCCGGCATCGACCACCCACCGCCAGCTGTCCGACGAGCAGAAGGTTGCGGCAGGCGCTGGGCCGGATACGGTCAGGCTCTCGGTTGGCATCGAGGATGTCAACGACATCGTCGCCGATCTGGAACAGGCTCTCGCCAAGGTCTGATCCCCGCTGGAAGGAGTTTCCATGACCGCGCCGACATTTCTCTCCGTCAATGTCGAAAGCGTCGAACCGGAACTTGGCGCGCCGGCGTCGGATCGCGTGATCTCTGGCGATCCGAAGTTTCGCACCTGGAATGTCGAGGAGCGGGACGGCGGGCTCTATGCCGGCATCTGGGAGGCGACGCCGGGCAAATGGCGCATCGAGTACGACGAGTGGGAGTTCTGCCGCATCCTGTCAGGCGTCTCGGTGATCGCCGAGGAGAGCGGCGAGGCGCGCACCGTCAGGGCCGGCGACAGTTTCGTGCTCAGGCCGGGCTTTAAGGGCAGCTGGGAAGTGCTTGAAACGACCCGCAAGGAGTACGTGATCAAGCTTTGATCATTTGTCCGGTGTGCACGACGAGCGTTTCCAGCCCGTGGAAATGATAGGTATCGCGAAAGCGCGGCTGTCCGACCAGATGGAGCTGGGGTAGGCGCTCGAACAAGGTTTTCAGCGATACCTGCAATTCGAGCCGGGCGAGCGGCGCGCCGATGCAGAAATGAATGCCGGCGCCGAACGAGAGGTTCTTCTGGTCCGCACGATTCGGCCGAAAGGCGAGGGGTTCGCCAAACGCAGCCGGGTCGTGATTGGCCATGCCGAGCAGCAGGCCGATCGTCTCGCCCGGCCGCACCACGATATCCGGAGCGACCTCGATTTCCTCATACGCGTAGCGCGTGAACATGTGCAGCGGCGCATCGAAGCGCAGGCATTCCTCAACGGTCGCCGCAGTGGCTTCCGTAGAAACGAAGAAGCGGCGCGGGTCGCCGCCTTGCGCGAGGATCGAGCGCACCGCATTGCCGGTCTGGTGAACGGTTGCCTCGTGGCCGGCGTTGAGCAGCAGGATGGCTGAGGATATCAGCTCGTCCTCCGAGAGTTTTTGGCCACCCTCTTGTGCCGCGATCAGCAGCGACAGGAGATCGTCGCCGGGGTTTTTGCGCCGCTCGGCTACATAGCCGCGCAGGAAATCGGAAAAATCCTGTGCCGCGCGATTGGCCGTCTCTTCCGTTTCGCGCGTGCGGCCATGCATGTACATGGCGACCATCTGATGCGACCAGTCGAGCAGTTGCGGCCCCATCTCGACCGGCACGCCGAGCATTTCGGCAATGATTGTGATCGGCAAAGGCGATGCGAAGGCTGGCAGCAGGTCGACCTGGCCCGGTTCGAAACGGTCGATCAACCCGTTGGCGAGCGCCTCGACACGCGGCCTGAGCCGCTCGACCTGACGCGAGACGAAGGCGCGGTTGACCATCGTTCTGAGCCTGGTGTGCACGGGCGGCTCCAGCTCCAGCATCGAATTGGCCTCGATGCCGTCGAATGCCCTGAGATGCGTGCGGTCCTGGCCGACGGCCCGGTTGTCAGGGATGCCGGCCGGGTTCTGGCGGCCGAAGCGGCGATCGCGCAGCAGCCGATTGACGTCGTCGAAGCCGCCAAAGCACCAGAAGCCGAACTCTTCCCAGAAGAAGGCGTTCGATGCGCCGTGCATGAAGGCATAGGCCTCATAGGGGTTCTGGTAGAAAGCAGGCTCGTGCGGGTCGAGTCGCACATGGCGGGTGGAGGGATCGAAGGCAAGATAGGTCGGCTTCAATTTGGTCATGCCAGACAATTAACGCGGCTTGCCAGCTTGGCGCCAGACCGTATGTTGACGCCCGATAGTCCAAAGCACTGAGCCAGCCGAAGCGGCTGCGGAAAGACTGACTTGATGAATGTGATCGTGGTTGGCGCAGGCATTGCAGGGCTTTCGACGGCCTGGTCGCTGGTAAAGGCCGGGCACCGGGTGTCGATCGTCGAGCAGGGACCGATTCCCAATCCGCTTGCCGCCTCGGGCGACCATCACCGCATCATCCGCCGCGCCTATGGTGCAGCGGCGGGTTATGGCCAGCTGATCACCGAAGCCTATGAGGCCTGGGACGAGATGTGGGCCGATCTCGGCGAAAACCATCTCGATCCGCGCGGCTTCATCTGCATTTCGCGGGAGCCGGGAGACGAAGCCGAAGAATACCGCGAAGGCATGGAAGCCGGGAACTACCCGTTCGAACTATTCGGGCCGGACGCCGCGGCTAAACGCTGGCCCTTCCTGGAGCCCGGCTCGTTCCGCTACGCATATTTTTCGCCGGAGGGTGGTGCGCTGCATTGTCGCAAGATTGCCTCCCGCCTCGCCGAATGGCTGCGGACCAACGGCGCCAACGTATACGAAAACAGCAAGGTGACGGAGGTCGACGCCGAGGCCGGCCGCATCGTGCTTGGTAGCGGCGAGACGATGCAGGCCGACCGCATCGTCATCGCCGCCGGCGCCTGGGTGCTGAAACTGTTTCCGGAACTGGGCGGCGACCTGAAGACCTGGCGCACCGCGCTTGCCTATGTCGAACCGCCGGCGGATCTGAAAGCGGCATGGCAGGCAGCCCCGGTCATCCTCGATGTCGGCGGCGCTGTCGACGGCCACGTGATCCCGCCGTCCGGCGGCGCCGGCATGAAATTCGGCTCAGGGCTGCACAGGGTGCCGACCAGCGACGCCGACTGGAACCGCCAGCCGGTGGCGGGCGAGGGCGAGGCGATTCGCGACCTGTTTTCGCCGCCGATCGCCCGTGTCGAAGAATACAAGATCACCGAGGTCGTCACCTGCGCCTATACCTTTACCGCCGACGAAAAATTCCTGGCCCACCAGAAAGGCAAGTGCCTGATCGTCTCGGCCTGTTCCGGCCACGGCTACAAATTCGGCGCGGCGGTCGGCCGGCGTGTTGCAGCTTCCATCGGCGATGGCGATGTGGACGGTCTAAAGAAATGGCTGCGGGCCGAGGTGGCCTGACCTAATACCGGCAGTGCCGCGGAATCTGCACGCGCCGCCAGCTGGTCGAGCCTTCCTGCACCCTCACCCGGCGCGCCACCCTCTGGTATGACGGCGCGATCTCAGTGATGCGCCGCCGCTCCGGTCGCACCAGCACTTCTCGGGCAACGCTCTCATACTCGGCTGGGAGGACAACCCGTCGGGTGCGCTCGGGTTCAACGACGATTGTTTCGGCGACACGCGCGTGGCGGGCCTTGCGCCAGACCTTGCACAGCACCTTGCGGCCGTGGATGACGCGCCATTCCCACGCATAGCCGCCATCATCGACCTTGACCATGTGGTAGACGGTGCGGGTGATGGCTGGCACGACCTCGTATGTGACGCGGGGCGGTGCGATCTGCTCGACGCGCTCAACCGCGCCATAAATCGGTGGGTCGTAGTCGACCACCTGGCCGCCGGAGCTGACCAGCACGTTTTCATAAACCGTATCGTAGACGGACGGCCTGTTGACCCGCTCGTAGCATTCCACGGCGCGCCCGCCGGCAGCCGTTTCGGACACCATGCCGAGAACGGCAAGGCTGGCGATGGCCAAGGAAGCATTTTTCCCGATCATGGCACTCCCCCTGTTTGAACCTTCAGCGCAAGTTCAACGTTGAATTGTATGGGAAGCCGTGTCGCGGGAAAGCGGTTTCGAGATATTTCGTTTAGCACGCGGTTAAGAAACTGCTACTCGGCAGCGCGGCTCAAGCGCAGCAGATGGCTGCCGGCGCAGCTTCGGGCGAATTCTGTGCAGAAACCTTGATTCGACTTAACCGGATGGCTAGGAGGGGCGGCCTTGCGCTAGGGTGAGCCGACATCCTATTTACAGGACAACGATCCAGAACCGATTCTGCCCGACTTGCTAATCTCCCGGCGCCGGAATCCCATCTTCAATAAGGGATAGTCCATGAAGAACCCCGTCGAAACCTACATGAACCTCGTTCCGATGGTGGTCGAACAGACCAATCGCGGCGAGCGGGCCTACGACATTTTCTCGCGGCTCCTGAAAGAGCGCATCATTTTCATCACCGGTCCGGTCGAGGACGGCATGGCGACGCTGGTCTGCGCGCAGCTCCTGTTCCTCGAAGCGGAGAATCCGAAGAAGGAAATCAACCTTTACATCAATTCGCCCGGCGGCGTCGTCACCTCGGGCATGGCGATCTACGACACCATGCAGTTCATCAAGCCGGCGGTGGCGACGCTGTGCATCGGCCAGGCGGCCTCAATGGGTTCGCTGCTTCTCACCGCAGGCGAGAAGGGTATGCGCTTCGCCACCCCGAACGCCCGCATCATGGTCCACCAGCCTTCCGGTGGTTTCCAGGGCCAGGCTTCCGACATCGAGCGCCACGCCCAGGACATCATCAAGCTGAAGCGCCGTCTCAACGAGGTCTATGTCAAGCACACCGGCAAGAGCTACGACGAGATTGAAAAGACGCTCGACCGTGACCACTTCATGACAGCCGACGAGGCGAAGGATTTCGGCCTCATCGATAAGGTCATTTCGACGCGTGAGCCGATCGAAGGTCTCGCCATATAAGCCTGGTGGCGGTTGGATAGTGGGAAAACACGCTTTTGATGCGGCTTGCGGCATTTCGGCCACAATTGGCTGTTCCCTCGACGGGAGCAATTGCCTACGTTAAGCCTATGTTGATTTTCGACGGCTTAGCTTTGTGCGGGGTTGGTGCGAATCATTGCGACGTTTTCTGATATGTGTTTCGTACGGAATGCGTCGCGGGAGCCGGAATACTGGCGGCGGATTTCCCGCGATAGATTGAGATATGCGCCCTTTCAACCAGACCATCGGCGGGCGGCTATGAAAGGACATGAAAATGAGCAAGGTCGGCAACAACGGCGGTGATTCCAAGAACACGCTTTATTGCTCGTTTTGCGGCAAAAGCCAGCACGAAGTCCGCAAGCTGATCGCCGGCCCGACGGTGTTCATCTGCGACGAATGCGTCGAGCTCTGCATGGACATCATCCGCGAGGAGAACAAGACCTCGATGGTGAAGTCCCGCGAGGGCGTGCCGACCCCGCAGGAGATCCTCAAGGTTCTTGACGATTACGTCATCGGCCAGCCCTACGCCAAGCGCGTGCTGTCGGTGGCCGTCCACAACCACTACAAGCGCCTCGCTCATGCCGGCAAGAACAATGACGTCGAGCTGGCGAAGTCCAACATTTTGCTGATCGGCCCGACCGGTTGCGGCAAGACGCTGCTTGCGCAGACTCTGGCCCGCATCATCGACGTGCCGTTCACGATGGCCGATGCGACGACGCTGACCGAGGCGGGCTATGTCGGCGAGGATGTCGAGAACATCATCCTGAAACTGTTGCAGTCGGCCGACTACAATGTCGAGCGCGCCCAGCGCGGCATCGTCTACATCGACGAGATCGACAAGATTTCGCGCAAGTCGGACAATCCTTCGATCACCCGCGACGTGTCGGGCGAAGGCGTGCAGCAGGCGCTGTTGAAGATCATGGAAGGCACGGTCGCCTCCGTGCCGCCGCAGGGCGGCAGGAAACATCCGCAGCAGGAATTCCTGCAGGTCGACACCGCCAACATCCTGTTCATCTGCGGCGGCGCCTTCGCCGGGCTGGACAAGATCATCTCGGATCGCGGCCGCAAGACCTCGATCGGCTTCGGCGCCACCGTCGCTTCGCCCGAGGATCGCCGCACCGGCGACGTTTTCCGCCTGGTCGAGCCCGAGGATCTCTTGAAGTTCGGCCTCATTCCCGAGTTCGTCGGCCGTCTGCCGGTCCTGGCGACGCTGGAGGACCTCGACGAGCCGGCGCTGATCCAGATCCTGACCGAGCCGAAGAACGCGCTGGTCAAACAGTATCAGCGGCTGTTCGAGATGGAGAATGTCGACCTGACCTTCCACGAGAATGCGCTGTCGGCGATCGCAAAGCGCGCTATCGAACGCAAGACCGGCGCGCGCGGCCTGCGCTCGATCATGGAAGCGATCCTGCTCGACACGATGTTCGAGCTGCCGGCGCTGGAAGGCGTGCGCGAAGTGGTTATTTCGGAAGAGGTGGTGTCCGGCAACGCCAGGCCGCTCTACATCTATTCCGAGCAGAAGGAAAAGAAGGGCAACGTCAGCGCCTGACGTGAGCCCTTGCAGTGGAGTTCTTCAAACGGCGCCGTGAGGCGCCGTTTTGTTTTGCGGACGGCCGACTTGTGATGAACGGATTGTGACAGATTGGATGAACGGTTTCGTGTTGACCCTTGATCTTTGCCCCCCGTGCCTCCAACTAACTGAGGAAGGCCGGGGTGCCGAATTCTGTGCTGTAAAACTCCCGTCACAAACGGTGGTAGGCGGAACGATCCTCGGTCGTTAATATGAGATTCGCGGTTGGCCGATTGGCGGTCGCGACATGAAAGGTTGGACAATGGCCAAAATATCCAAGGCTCCCAGCGACGGCGTCTTCGCAGTCCTCCCACTGCGCGACATCGTGGTGTTCCCGCACATGATCGTTCCGCTCTTTGTCGGGCGTGAAAAGTCGATCAAGGCGCTGGAGGAGGTGATGGGTCAGGAAAAGCAGATCCTGCTTGCGACCCAGATGAATGCCGCCGATGACGATCCCGAGTCCGATGCCATCTTTGACATCGGCACGCTCGCCAATGTGCTGCAATTGCTGAAGCTGCCGGACGGCACCGTGAAGGTGCTGGTCGAAGGTGCGTCGCGCGCGAAAATCGTGTCGTTCACCGACCGTCCCGACTTTCACGAGGCCCACGCCGCAGCACTGGTCGAACCGGATGAGGAAGAGGTCGAGGTCGAGGCGCTGGCCCGTTCCGTCGTCACCGACTTCGAGAACTACGTTAAGCTGAACAAGAAGATCTCGCCCGAAGTGGTGGGCGCCGCCAGCCAGATCGACGACTATTCCAAGCTCGCCGATACGGTTGCATCGCATCTTGCCATCAAGATCCCCGAGAAGCAGGAGATGCTGGCCACGCTTTCGGTCAAGGAACGGCTGGAAAAGGCGATGGGCTTCATGGAAGCCGAAATCTCCGTCCTGCAGGTCGAGAAGCGCATCCGTTCGCGCGTCAAGCGCCAGATGGAGAAGACGCAGCGCGAATACTACCTCAACGAGCAGATGAAGGCGATCCAGAAGGAGCTCGGCGAGGGCGAGGACGGCCGCGACGAGGCCGCCGAGATCGAGGCGCGCATCAAGAAGACCAAGCTCTCCAAGGAGGCCCGCGAAAAGGCGGAAGCCGAGCTGAAGAAGCTGCGGACGATGTCGCCGATGTCGGCTGAATCGACCGTCGTGCGCAATTATCTCGACTGGATCCTGTCGATACCGTGGGGCAAGAACTCCAAGGTCAAGCAGGATCTGGCCTTCGCGCAGAACGTGCTCGACACCGACCATTTCGGCCTCGACAAGGTCAAGGACCGCATCGTCGAATATCTCGCCGTGCAGAGCCGCCAGAAGAAGCTGAAAGGGCCGATCCTATGCCTCGTCGGGCCACCCGGCGTCGGCAAGACCTCGCTCGGCAAGTCGATCGCCAAGGCGACCGGCCGCGAGTTTATCCGCATGGCGCTGGGCGGCGTGCGCGACGAGGCCGAAATCCGCGGTCACCGGCGCACCTATATCGGTTCGATGCCCGGCAAGGTCATCCAGTCGATGAAGAAGGCGAAGAAGTCCAATCCGCTCTTCCTGCTCGACGAGATCGACAAGATGGGCCAGGATTTCCGCGGCGACCCGTCGTCGGCCTTGCTTGAGGTGCTCGATCCGGAGCAGAACTCGACGTTCATGGACCACTACCTCGAGGTCGAATACGACCTGTCGAGCGTGATGTTCGTGACGACGGCGAACACGCTGAATATCCCTGCGCCCTTGATGGACCGCATGGAGATCATCCGTATCGCCGGCTACACCGAGGACGAGAAGATCGAGATCGCCAAGCGCCACCTGATGCCCAAGGTGATCCGCGATCACGCGTTGCAGCCGAAGGAGTTCTCCGTCGGCGAGGACGCGATCCGCGGCATCATCCAGACCTACACTCGTGAAGCGGGCGTCAGGAGCCTGGAGCGCGAGCTGATGAAGCTCGGCCGCAAGGCGGTGACCGAGATCCTGAAGACGAAGAAGAAGACGGTCGACATCACGGCGGACAATCTCGCCGATTACCTTGGTGTTCCGCGCTTCCGCTTCGGTCAGGTCGAGGCCGACGATCAGGTCGGTGTCGTCACCGGGCTCGCCTGGACGGAAGTTGGCGGCGAGTTGCTGACGATCGAAGGCGTCATGATGCCAGGTAAGGGCCGTATGACGGTGACCGGCAATCTGCGCGATGTGATGAAGGAATCGATCTCGGCGGCGGCCTCCTACGTCCGCTCGCGGGCTATCGATTTCGGCGTCGAGCCGCCGCTGTTCGACAAGCGCGACATCCACGTCCACGTGCCCGAGGGAGCAACGCCCAAGGACGGACCGTCGGCGGGTGTCGCGATGGCGACGGCGATCGTCTCGGTGCTGACCGGCATTCCAGTCAGGGCCGATGTGGCGATGACCGGCGAGATCACGCTGCGCGGCAGGGTGCTGCCGATCGGCGGGCTCAAGGAGAAGCTGCTTGCAGCGCTGCGCGGCGGCATCAAGAAGGTGCTGATCCCGGAAGACAACGCCAAGGATCTGGCGGAGATTCCGGACAACGTGAAGAACGGTATGGAGATCGTTCCGGTCGCGCGGGTCGGTGAAGTCTTGCGCCATGCGCTGGTGCGTATGCCGGAGCCGATCGACTGGGTCGAACCAGCCAATGCGCCGGCTGCGGTGGATGCCGGAGACGACGCCAGCAAGTCGCTAGCTCATTAGTTCTTTCTAAAGTTGCAATGCACAACGGAGAGCCGGGCCTGGCGCCCGGCTTTTTCATGTGAAAAACCCCGGAATTCCGGGGTTTTTTCGACTCTTTTGACGCTTTTCGACTTGGTTGCGGAAGCGCTTCTTTCTAAAGTCCGTTTCCTGCCGGATGAGTCGTACGTTCCGGTTTCTCATGGAAGGGAATTTTTATGAACAAGAACGAACTAGTGTCCGCTGTCGCCGATGCCGCGAGTATTTCGAAGGGTGACGCGCAGTCGGCGGTTGATGCGGTGTTCTCCGTCATCACCGGCGAGCTGAAGAAGGGCGGCGATGTCCGGCTTGTCGGCTTCGGAAATTTCACCGTATCAAAACGCGCTGCCTCGACCGGCCGCAATCCGCAGACCGGCGCGGAAGTGCAGATTCCGGCGCGCACCGTGCCGAAGTTTTCGGCCGGCAAGGGCCTCAAGGACGCAGTCAACTAAGCGGCCTTCTTACCCTTTTCAGAGATCAGAAAAGCCGGGCATGCCCGGCTTTTCTTTTGCGCCCACTTTGGTGGGCTCATGTTGTCGAGAGGACAGCGGACAGTTCTATGCCGTCGGCGCATCGGCGCGCATCAGCTCTTCCTTCTTGAGATCGGCCCAGAGTGCTGGTGGCAGCTTCGCGTCGAGCAGCGACCGGTTGCTTTCGACCTCGCTCGGCCGCTGTCCGCCGGGGATCACCGACACGACCGAAGGATGCAGCAGCGGAAATTGCAATGCCGCCTCGATCAGGCGCACGCCGTGGCGTTTGCAGATGGCCTCGATGCGCGCGACGCGGTCGAGGATGTCCTGCGGCGCCTCGGAATAATTGTAATGGGCGCCGAGCTTCGGTCCGGTTGCCAGGATGCCGGAATTATACGGCCCGCCGAGAACGATGCCTATACCGCGCTTCTGGCATAGCGGCAGGAAGGACTGCAGCGCCTCCTGCTCCAGCAGCGTATAGCGCCCGGCAAGCAGGAAAAGGTCGAAGTCGCCACGCTCGGCAAGTGTCTGGGCAACCTGCCATTCGTTGATGCCGCCGCCGAACGCCTTGATGACGCCCTGGTCACGCAAGGCCAGCAGCCCGTAATAGCCCGAGCGCATGAACTCCTCGATGCGTTGGTCCGACGCCTCCTTGCTGCCATGGGTGAAGATATCGACGTCATGCACGAAAAGGATGTCGATGCGGTCGACGCCGAGGCGCTCGAGCGAGGCTTCGAAGGAGCGCATGACGCCGTCATAGCTGTAGTCGTAGACCTCGCGGCGCGACGGCGTGTCGAAGAACTTGCCGATGCCGGTGCGTTGGTCTGGCGGGCAGGCGCGCATGATGCGGCCGACTTTGCTCGACAGCACAAAGTCGTCGCGCTTTTTCGAACGCAGGAACGGATTGAGCCGCGTTTCCGACAGGCCAAGCCCGTAGAGTGGCGCAGTGTCGTAGTAGCGGCAGCCGACCTGCCAGGCAGTCTCCAGGGTGGTGTTGGCATCCTCGTCGGAAACGGCGCGATAGAGGTTGCCGAGCGGCGCCGTGCCGAAGCCGAGTTCCGTGAACGCGATGCCCCCATTGCCGATGCGGTCGAAATGCCGTGTCTTCATGTCCTGCCGTTTCCTCACCTACTCAATTGCCATGACACTATCACGCCTGGGGCACTGCAAAAGCAGTCCGAGCCATTGGACACGAATTTTCACGGTGATAGCATGAGCAAAAACAAGCTGTTCGGGGAAGCGATGCGTGCCCGCCAGATCGACATGGAGTCGGCGTCATGCGCTACGAGTTGATGCTGCCGCACCAGATCCGCAAGGCGATCGCCGAGAACTGGCCGGTCGCGCTCCCGCTCGGCGTGCTCGAATACCACGGTGAGCACATGGCCGTCGGCATGGATACGCTGGCCGTGGTCAAGATGCTGGAGCTGTTCGAAAAGGAAGCCAACATCGTCATCCTGCCCGCCTTCTACTATGGCGCGGCGAGCTACGCTGTAGCGCCGCCGGAGGGCAATGGCTCGGTTCAGGTCGGCGGCAGGGCGCTGGCGCCGTTCGCGGAGGAACTGTTCTACAGCCTGCTGCGCATCGGTTTTCGCAACATCCACGCCATCATCCATCACCAGACCGAGAATTTTGCCGCCGGCATGCCGACCGATCTCGCCTTCAAGACCGCCGGCCGCCAGGCGATCTTCCGGTTTCTGGAGAAGAAGCGCGGCGAGGGCTGGTGGGGCTCCGAGACGATGGCCGGCTATTATGCCGAGCACGCCCAGGGCGGCAATTTCTTCAACTGGATACAAGTGCATCCGCTGATGCCGACGGTGACGGACGGCCAATATCCCTTCGATCATGCTGGCATCGGCGAGACGTCGCTGATGCTGGCGCTATGCCCGGAAGCGGTGGACGCCGGCCGCTTCGCCGACAATACGGCATGGTACACGGCGACCGCCTCCGACGCCTCGGCGGAACTGGGGCAAAAGGGCGTCGCGATGATCCTCGATCATTTGCGGGCGACACTGGCGCGCTAACGGACGCGCCTTTTCGAGCGTTGCAGAAGCGCAGAATGAAAGCCGTAGCGATCCTTCGCGCCCCCCTCTGTCCTGCCGGACATCTCCCCCACTTGGGGGGGATTCGCTGTTTCAGCGCCCGCTCGTTCCTGCGGCGTTGGAGATTAGCGAAAACCGGCGTGACGGCCGATCTCCCCCCGTGTGGGGGAGATGTCCGGCAGGACAGAGGGGGGCGCTGTCCCGCCGGCGTTCAGAAGGCTATCCACAGTTGCAACGTCGGAGGAGTGGCGAGGGCTTACTTCACTGCGCCTGCGGTCATGCCCATGATCAAATAGCGCTCCAGCGCAATGCCGATGACGGCGAGCGGCGTGATCGCGGCGGTGGCGAGTGCGGCCATCGACCACCAGTTGATGCCCTGCGAGCCGGTCTGGCTCGCCACCATGACGGGAATGGTCTTGGCGTCGGTCGAGGTCAGAAGTGCAGCGAAGAAATACTCGTTCCAGCACAGCACCATCGCCAGGATGAAGGCGGCGACCATGCCCGGCAGCGCGATCGGCATGACGATGCGGAAGAAGGCGCCCCAGATCGACAGGCCGTCGACGAGGGCTGCTTCCTCCAGTTCGACCGGGATCGAATTGAACTGGTCGCGCATGATCCAGATGACGATCGGCAGCACCATCAGCGTGTAGAGCAGGATCAGCCCGATGCGCGTGTCGAGCATGCCGACTTCCCGGTACAGCACGAGAAACGGCAGGGCGAGCACGACCGGCGGCAGGATCAGCTGCGACAGGAAAAAGAAGGAGATATCCTCATTCTTGAACCACGCGAAGTGATAGCGGTAGCGGGTGAGACCGTAGGCGGCGAGGCTGCCGATGACGATGGCCAGGCTCGACGCGCCGACCGAGGTGATGACCGAATTCATGAAGCGCTTGATGAACTCGTCGCGCACCGTCGAGGTCCGGAAGATCGAGTCCGGCGACAGGCCGAGCGAGCGCCAGCCCTTCCAGTCCGGCCGGAAGTCGACGAACGGGATGAGATGGCCCTGGGTGACGTCGACCGCGGTTTTGAACGAGGTGGTTATCGTCCAGTAGATCGGGAACAGGCAGATGAAGGCCCAGAACACCAGCGCGCCATAGATGAAGATGCGATTGGCAAAAAAGCTCGCCGGCGAGCGGATTTCGGAAGCGGCATAGTCGGTGGTCTGGACGCTCATGTCGCCGCCCCTATCAATTGACGTTGCGCACGAAGCGGTTGGCGAATTTCAACAGCCACGTCACGAACACGATGATGATGATGAGGTAGGCCATTGCCAGCATGGTGCCGTAGCCGACATTCGAGCGGTCGCGATACTCGCGATAGATGAAGCTCGACACGGAATCGGTCGCGCCGCCCGGGCCGCCCGAGGTGACGGTGATGATGATGTCGGCAAGCTTCAGCTTGAAGATGATGCGCAGGATGATCGCCGTCACCGACACCGGCAGCATCAGCGGGAAGGTAACCTGCCAGAAGGTCTGCCAGGCATTGGCGCCGTCAACCCTGGCCGCCTCAAGCACCTCGCGTGACATCGCCTGAAGGCCGGCGAGCAGCATGATCATCATGAACGGGATGAAGGTCCAGGCATCCAGCACCATGATCGAGATGCGGGCGGTGATCGGGTTTGAGAAGAAGGCGGGGTTTTCCCAGCCGAGCTGACGCGCCAGGGTTGCGGCCGGCCCGAACCGATATTCCATCAGCGATTTGCCGATCATCCACGACACCGCGACCGGCGACAGCATCAACGGCATGAGGAAGACGACACGGAAGAATTTGCGCGCGCGGATCTGTGCGTTGAGCAGCAGGGCGAGGCCGAAGGCGATGACATATTCGACCAGCACCGCAAGCACATAGAGCACCATATTGAACAGCGCGTTGCGGTAGTAGGGATCGGCCAGCATCTGCCAGAAATTGTCGAGCCCGTTGAACTTCCGGCCGGAGAAGGAACTGAGGTTCCAGTCGGTCAACGCAATGTAGAAGCCGAACAGCGTCGGGAAGATCACCATGGCGATGGTGAACAGCAGCGCCGGCAGCAGGAACAGCGCGCGCTGGCCGTCTTCGCCGCGCGTCAGCACCTGGCCGATGCCGAGTGCTATACCCCACAGCACATAGGCATAGACGACCGGCCGCCAGGTCTCGAATCCGATCGTGTCGACCTCTGTCTTGTAGAGGATCTGAACTGCGATCACTGCCAGCAGGCCGAGCGTCGCAGCGGCCATCAACGCCCGGCCGAGCCGCTTGCGGCCCGGCGATATCAGATCGGATGGAACGGCGTTTGCCGGCCACGCACTGGTGGGCAAAGTCTGGTCAGCCACGTGTCTCGTCCGTTCACTGAAGGCTTTTATGACCGGCTGGCCGGTCAAACTGTTATGACCGGCTTAGCGGTCAGGCTGCAGTCCGGCGGCTTTGCGTCGCCGGACCACGGTTCCTAGAATCTCAACCTACATGCCTAGCGAGGCCTTATAGAGCTTGATCTGGTTTTCGCGGCCGATCTGGTCGGTCAGCTTCTCCCATGCGGCTGCGATGGCGTCGGCGCCTTCCTGCGCCGTCATCTTGCCGGCAAATGTGTTGGCCAGGATGTCCTCGGCGGCGCTGTAATATTGGAAGATGCCGGGGATGCGCGGCTCGATCGCGGCGTTCGGATGATTGTAGCTGTCGGCCTCCGACTTCAGATACGAGGTGATGAATGCCTCGTCGTAACCGGCCGCCACCCATTCCGGAATGTCGAAATGCGAGTTGCGGTAGGGCTGGAAGCCGGACGGATATGCCGCGCACCAGAGCGACAGGTCCTTGCCGCCGAGATGGGCCGCGGCAGACCACGCCGCCTTCTTCTTCTTTTCGTCGCTATCGACGCGGGCCATGACGTAGACACCCCAACCGAGATAGGCGCAGTTCGGCGCATGGTTCGGGCCGCTGGCCAGTTTGTCCCACTGGCCGGTCTTGGAATTGTAGACGTCATCCGAGCCCGGCAGGATCGAGAAGCCGGTGACATCGCCGACGACCGAACTGTCGTTGGTCTTGACGTTGGAGCCGACGTCGCCCCACCAGGTGACCATCGAACCGGTGCCGGCCAGGAATTGCTGGAAGGCGGTGGTATTCGGGTCGGCGTTGATCTGGTCGGCGGGCTCGGAAGGCAGCGCGTCGATCACGTCCTGGATCGCCCGCACCCAGGCTGGATTGTTGATGCGCGGCTTCATCGTATCGGCATCGAACAGCCAGGCCTTGTCGTCGGGATGCTTGGCATAGGCGCTGGCGCGGCTGCCGAGGAAGTAGAAGCCGAAGCCGCCCCACGCCTTGGGCGCGTCGAGATAGCCGAAGACGTCCTGGCCCTGGAACTGCTTGCCCTTGAGGAATTTGGTCACGGCCTGCACCTGTTGCCAGGTCTTCGGCACGCCCCATTCACCTTCGCCGCCGCCATCTTTCCACGCCTTGGCGAGGTCGGCATCGGCAAACACGTCGGTGCGGTAGTTGAAGTTATGCGCGTCGCCGTCGACGGTCACGCGATACTGCTTGCCGTCCCAGGTGCCGACGGGCGGCTGCAGATAGGCCACGACGTCTTTCATGTCGATCTGGTCCTTGACCCAGTCCGGCATTTCGGAGGTGAGGCCCTTGCCGCAGACATCGCCTTCGAACGGCGCGCCCATTTCGATGATGTCGAAATCGACGGTGCCGGTGGCGATCGACTGCTGCAGGCGGGCATTGTAATCCGCCTGCGCCAGGTCGATCCAGTTGATCTTGGCGCCGGTATAGGTCTCCCACGGCTTCAGGAAGCCGCGAAACAGCACATTGTGCAGGTTCTGGTTGTTGAGCCCCATGAAGGTGAGCTGGACACCGGCGAATTCGCCTTCCTTGACGCTGGCCTTGGTCGCCTCCAGGCAAAGCTCGCCGACCTGCTGGAAGTCGGCATCGGTCGGCTGGCCCTTGCCGACACCGGGGATTTGCAGGATCTGCGCGCGCAGCTCGCTTGCGGCGGAAGCAGGGCGCGTCAGCGCGCCGAGCCCGGCGCCGGATGCCGCGGCGATCGCGGCCATGCTGGCCGCGCCCTTGAGGACATCGCGGCGAGTGGCTCCCGCGCGCATAAATTGGTTGTAAAGGCTGACTTTCATTTCGTTCCTCCCAGAATCTCAACGGTGATTGTATCTCAATGGTGATTGTTTCGGGTATTTGGAGCGCTGGACGTGTTCCCCAACAACAGCGACTCCTGGAAATAGCGGCCCAAGTTTTCCTCCGCGACACTTCGATTTCCGTGGTCTGGACTAGCGTGCCGGCGCGCCCGGAACAGGGTCAGAACCCGAGCCCTTTCACTATTCTCACAACCAAGTGCCGTGTCAACGATGATGGGGTTTTTTATCTATAAAAGACTGACTTGCCCTAGCCGTTTGCGTTGTTTAGCTTCACCGCAACGAAAGGGGGGCCGATGGCTCAAGTCGCGATCAGCAATGTGGCCAAGGCGTTCGGAACCGTCAAGGTCCTGCACGGTGTCAGCGTCGACATCGCCGACGGGCAGTTCGTGGTGCTGGTCGGTCCTTCGGGGTGCGGAAAGTCCACGCTGCTCAGGATGGTGGCCGGGCTGGAGACCGTTTCCGGCGGCACAATCGCCATCGGCGACCGTGTCGTCAATCATCTGCCGCCGGCCAAGCGCGACATCGCCATGGTGTTCCAGAACTATGCGCTCTATCCGCACAAGACGGTGGAGCAGAACATGGCCTTTGCGCTGAAGCTGCGCAAGACCGACCCGGCTGATGTCGCCGAGCGGGTCAAGCGCGCCGCCGATATCCTCGACCTCAATCCTTATCTCAAGCGGTATCCGCGGCAACTCTCGGGCGGCCAGCGCCAGCGCGTCGCCATGGGCCGCGCCATCGTGCGCAACCCGCAGGTGTTCCTGTTCGACGAGCCGCTGTCTAACCTCGACGCAAAGCTGCGCGTCCAGATGCGCACCGAGATCAAGGAGCTGCACCAGCGGTTGAAGACCACCACCATCTATGTCACGCACGACCAGATCGAGGCCATGACCATGGCCGACAAGATCGTGGTGATGCGTGACGGCCGCATCGAGCAGGTCGGCGCGCCGCTGGAACTGTTCGACCGGCCGGCCAATCTGTTCGTCGCCGGTTTTATCGGCTCGCCGTCGATGAACCTGCTCAAGGGCGTGGTGCGCAAGGGCGACAGGCCGGTCGTCGACATCGCCGGAACGCCGTTCCCGATTGCTGCGAACAGCGCCGTGGAGGATGGGCGCAAGGTCGTTTACGGCGTACGACCCGAGCATCTCGAAATCCACTCCGACGGCGTGCCGGCGAAGATTTCGGTGGTCGAGCCGACCGGTTCCGAAACGCTTGTCTTCCTGCGTTTCGGTGAGGGCGAGATGGTGGCGCTGTTCCGCGAGCGCCACGATTTCAAGCCGGGCGACACGCTGCATCTGAAACCCCGGCTCGACCAGGTCCATCTCTTCGACTCAGAGACCGGCCGTCGTCTTTAACGCTTTGAATTTGCGCCTGAAACCGACAACACTTTTCGGGATCATGCGCCAGGCTTCGCATCAAAAAGCCCGTTCGGGAGGGAACTATGCTCAAAGGGATCAATCCGCTGCTCAATGCCGACGTGCTCCAGGCGCTGCGGGCGATGGGCCATGGCGACGATTTGATCATCGCCGACACCAACTTCCCTTCCGATTCGGTGGCGCGCCAGACCGTGCTCGGCCGGCTGCTGCGCATCGATGCACCGGCCGCGGACGTGGTCAAGGCGGTGCTGTCGCTCTATCCGCTGGACAGTTTCGTCGACGACGCGGCCGCCCGCATGGAGATCGTCGGCAAGCCGAGCGAGATTCCCGCAGTGCAGACGGAAGTGCAAGACGAGATCGACGCGGCGGAGGGCAAGCCATGGCCGATGATCTCGGTCGAGCGCTATGCCTTTTATGAGCGCGCCAAGAAGGCCTATTGCGTCATCCAGACCGGCGAACGCCGCTTCTATGGCTGTTTCGCCTTCCGCAAGGGCGTCGTGCCGCCGGATGCGGAGTAGGGGGATGCCAGGCAAGCCTGTCGTCATATTGGGGGTCTTCGTCGCCGACACCGCCTACCGCGCCGCGCGCCAGCCGCGCATGGGCGAGACGCTTCTTGGCACATCCTTCACGCTTGGCCCCGGCGGCAAGGGCTCCAACCAGGCGGTTGCGGCCGGCCGTCTCGGTGCCGACATCACTTTTCTGACGCGCCTCGGCGTCGATCCCTTTGCCGATATGGCCAGGCAGACCTGGGCGCAGGCCGGGGTGAAGAGCGCCGTCATCGACACGCCGGAGAGTTATACGGGTGCGGCCTATATCTTCGTCGAGGAGACCACCGGCAACAACGCCATCATCGTCAGTCCGGGTGCGGCCATGCTGATTTCGCCCGACGATATCCAGGCCCATGCCGGCCTGATCCGCTCGGCCGGCGTCTTCGTCACCCAGCTCGAACAACCGATCGAGGCGGCGATGCGAGCGTTAGAGATCGCGCGCGGGGCAGGCGTGACGACCATCCTCAACCCGGCGCCGGCGGCAAAGCTTCCTGACCGCATCTATACGCTCTGCGACTATGTCACGCCGAACGAGACCGAGGCCGAGGAACTGACCGGTATCAAGGCGTCCTCCATCGAGGACGCCCGCCGCGCCGCCGACAGTCTGCTCCAGAAGGGCGTTGGCGCGGTTATCGTGACGCTCGGCGAAAAAGGCGCGCTGCTGCATACGGCTGATCGCTCCGATCATGTCGATGCGATCAATGCCGGCCCGGTGGTCGAGACCACCGGCGCCGGCGACGCCTTCAATGGCGGCCTGGCTGCAGCACTTGCGAGAGGGGTGGAACCGCTGCAAGCGGTCCGCTTCGCCTGCGCCGTCGCCGGCATTTCGGTAACGCGACCAGGCACGGCGCCGTCAATGCCGACGCTGCAAGAGGTCGAGGCATTGCTCGCCAAAGGGTGATGCCGCAAGCTCTCCACTTTGGTCCGTTCCGACCATGGTGGCACATTAGCCACAGTGAATATGAATCGGCAAACCTATCTTGCGTCATTGGCATAGGTGTCCCGTAATGGATCACTGGGTCTGGCGCCGCAATTGCACGGTCAGCAATGCCGGGGGGCAACCTTGACTGGCAATCGGGGGTAATCTGGGGGGCCGCCGCTTCGCAAATGGAGCGGCGGGCTCTTTCACGGCACCACACCATCAGAAGCCGCCGACGGATAGGAATGGCTGTGGTTTGCAATGCTCGCGGGGAAGCACCTGTCGCGGCCGAATGAGGCGATCTAGCCGCGAACTCTCGACATTTCCCGGACCTCTGCCCGCAGCGCCTGTAACTCCGCGAGGATGATGGCCTGATCGCTGTGCAGCGTTGCCCTGTCGGCCGATTCCACAGCTTCATGCTCGGCCTCCATCGCCGAAACGATCACGCCGATGAACAGATTGAGCACGGTGAACGAGGTCGCGATGATGAATGGGATGAAGAACAGCCAGGCGGTCGGATAGACCGCCATGACCGGGCGCACCACGCCGTCCGACCAGCCTTCGAGAGTCATGACCTGGAAAAGCGTGAAGAGCGATTCCGGTATGCCGCCGAACAGTTCGGGAAAGGACGAGCCGTAGAGCTTCGTCGCCATCACCGCAAAGACGTAGAATACCAGCCCGAGCAACAGCATGATCGAGCCCATGCCAGGCAAGGCCGTGATGAAGCCGGTGACGACACGGCGCAGCGACGGAACGATGCTGATCAGGCGCAGGACCCGCAGGACGCGCAGCGCCCGCAGCACGGACAGCGAACCGGTCGCGGGGATGAGCGCGAAACCGACGACGAAGAGGTCGAAGATGCGCCATGGATCGCGGAAGAAATTCGTCCTGTAGACGACCACCCGGATCGCGAGTTCGAGGACGAAGACGCCGAGGATCGCACGGTCGATGGCAGTTAGAAGCGGGCCAAAAGCAGCAATCGCATCGGGCGAGGTTTCGAGGCCGAGCGTGACGGCGTTGATCAGGATCAGGACCATGATCGTAAGATCGAAATGGCGCGATTCGATGAGCGATTTCAGGGCGTCCAAGGCTTCTTCTCCGTGAAAGCATCGGACCCAAAATGGGAACCGGGTTCGGGAAAATCCAACGCTCAAACGCATATGACAGGCTTGCAACGCAGCAAATACAAAAGTTGAAACTCTCAGGAAACTGAAAGTCGAAGCTCTTTGTATTAAGGAACCAAGGCCTCCACGACCTCCAGCGTGGCGGGCCCCGGTCGGAAATAGCCTTCTGGCCCGCTGTTAAAGCGAATCGTTGCGCTATGTCGCTGTAGGGACTGCATTTTTCTGCGGCAGCGCGAAGGATGAACCGGCACACAGCGATCATCTGCCAAGTCGCCAGGAACCATGCGGGGGAGCAGCGGGTTTGGCTTGGATGCCGACACGATCGGTCCACCATTCTCCAAGGAGAATACGATGACATTAGCAAGCAAGACCACAGCAGTTGCCGCGGCGCTGGCTATGCTGGCTTCGCCGGCACTATCCCAGACGAGTTCACCTGTGCCCGATGCACCTGCACCGGATCAAGGTTCACAGTCAGCGCCAGGAGTGAGCGGGCCAACCGAAGACTCCATGCGCAATATGATGCGTCAGATGATGACTGAGATGCTGGAGGAGAGAATGCAGGAGCATCGTCTCCCTCGAGCAGAACGACGAGGTGGCGGCCGTTGGCATCGCGATTTCCGAAGAGGTCCGCATGACGGGCGCCGAATGGGAGGCCGGATGATGCATGGCGCACGGATGCGAATGATGTTCGCCATAGTGGACGCCGACGGCGATGGTGCGCTTTCTCAAACCGAGGTTCAGGATTTCATCGGGCGGATATTCAACGCCGTCGACGAGAACGGCGATGACAGCGTCGACAGGGAGGAGATCCGATCCTTCTTCCACGGAGGTGCCGACGAAACGGGTGAATAAAGCACTGCAAAGACTTGCGCGTTCCTGGACGAATTCGGGAAAGGAATTCGGAAATGGCTGGTCTCGTTGGCAAGTTTGTCGGGAAAACCCCGGCACCTCGCAAGGGCATGCCTAGTCCAAAATTGAGTGAGAAAGAGTTCAAGACAAGGTACAAGCAGCAATTCGTCGATCCAGCGTTCGAACCGCTCGCCCAGTCGATCGAGCAAATCGCTTCGATCGCCTGGCAGGCTTATACGGATTCCCGCAAGAGCCCGATCACGAGGAAAGCCGGTCCTGCGTTCAGCGACCCCGACTACGACCTGTCCGTCGATTGGATTGCGGCGCACGAAGCGGTGCTACAGGCGCAGCGTCGGCACGAGGATCTAACGGTGCCGCCGCGTCTATTGATCATCAACGGGTCGTCGCGCAGCGAGCATACCTGTCCCAGCGAAATGTCGAAGAGTTTTCGGCTCGCCGAAATCGCCCGTGAGACCATCGACAAGGAAACGAAACTTGCGGTCGAAATTCTCGATTTGTCGCGACTTGCTTCCGAATACGGGAGGAACATCCATCCATGCAAGGCGTGCTTTTCGACGGCCGCTCCGCTCTGCCATTGGCCCTGTTCCTGCTATCCCAACCATTCGCTTGGCCAAGTTCAGGACTGGATGAACGAAATCTACCCAATGTGGGTCGCCGCCCATGGGATCATGATCATCACCCCGGTGAATTGGTATCAGGTTTCCTCGCCTCTCAAACTGATGATGGACAGGCTTGTCTGCGCTGACGGTGGCAATCCAGACCCCTCGCTGACACAAGGCAAGGATGCGGCAAAGGCAAAGGAGGTAGAACTGGCCGGGTGGGACTATCCGCGTCATCTGGCAGGCAGGCTGTTTTCTGTGATCGTGCACGGCGATGTCGAAGGTGCCGAGAATGTGCGGCATTCCATCGCTGACTGGCTGCGCTTCATGAAGTTGTCGCCGGCCGCCCCAAGCGCCGAGCTCGACCGCTACATCGGTTACTGGAAGCCGTACGCTACAAGTCATGATGAACTCGATGCCGACGAGACAATCCAGGAAGAAGTTCGCAACGCCGCCCGCTCGCTCGCCGAAGCCGTCGTCGAACGTCGGTCGGGCCGTTTCCGTCAGATCGGCATCGGCCTGAAAGACCCGCGGCAAAAATAGGCGAGCCCATCAGCGAAGTACGGAGTCCCTGAATTCTGCACGGAAACCGAGCCCGAGCTTAGTCAGCGAACGTGCCGAGCATCGGCTCACGGAGCGTTAGGAAAATGCTTTTTCGAAAGCTTTGCCTTCACCCTACTGCCAGTCGCGCCAGGCCGGCAACCATGCGCCACAACAGGCGTTAAAAAGCTCAGCGTCCGAGAGAAGCGGCAGCGAGCACGCATCCCCGGCCGCGTTGTCCCGCTTCCAACCGGGAAATCAAGAGGCCTGTCAGATTGAGAACGTCTATGAAACTTCCTTGCCGCCGCCGGCTGGACCCCATGCCCAGCGCTTCAAGTCGGGCCTTGATGTCCATGGCCGCGCCACAATCCGCCGACATGCAGTCGGTCCTCCATAACAATATTCAAGCTCTGGTTGACCATCGACGAGAGCAGGAGCAGCATCGGGCGTTTCAAGATCGAATTGCCGGCGTCATCTCCCGTTTCGCGGGGAGCATGGCATTCGTGTATCTGCACCTTGCAATCCTGATCGTCTGGGTCGTGCTGAACCTTGGAGCGATCCCGGCTATTCCACCCTGGGACCCAAGTTTTGTGATATTGGCAATGGTAGCCTCGGTTGAGGCGATCTTCCTGTCCACCTTTGTACTGATCAACCAGAACAGAATGGCTGAGCTCAGCGAGCGCCGAGCCGAGCTGGATCTGCAGATCAGTCTGCTCAACGAGCATGAAACCACACGACTGATCGAAATGATGTCCGCTCTGACGGAGCGTTTGAAGGTATCGACGCCGGCAGATGACGAACTGCCCCAGCTAGCTCAGAACGTCGATCCGCAAGTGGTGATGAGCCAAATCGAACGGATCTCTAAAAACCAAACCAAGCGCTAGAATTTATCGGCTGCCAAGGATTGTCCAAATATCTGAATTGCCGGTCCGGCATTCAGAGTTCTTTTCATTTCCAATCAGCTAAGTGATTGAAAATGGCGCGAGTGACGGGGCTCGAACCCGCGACCTCCGGCGTGACAGGCCGGCACTCTAACCAACTGAGCTACACCCGCGCAAGACGAGCACGGTCAGCCGTGTTCGTCGTTGGGGCGGTGGATAAGGCGTAAGCCACCGGGTGTCAAGCGGAGCGCGACGGCATAACAGCAAACAGGAGAAGGTTTTTTGACAAGCCGAATTTTGTTGCCGAAAACGATCAACGGCGAGGGCATCGTGCGCTCATTTGGCCTTGCGAACCCCGTCCTAACTGCTTAAAGGTCCGGCCCGGAGCGGGCGATTAGCTCAGTTGGTAGAGCGCTTCGTTTACACCGAAGATGTCGGCGGTTCGAGCCCGTCATCGCCCACCATAAAAAATAAGTTCCGCCCAGAAGACGAAGTTACCTCCGGGTTCATTGAACTCGGAGGCAATTCAAAACGGCGCTCTCCCTCAAATGCCGGGAAAACACCTAGCAGCCTCTGTTATCTATGAGGCCGTCCGGCATTGTTGTGTTGCAAAGTTTCGCGTCCACAAGCAGCGCCGCATCTAAGTTTACCACCAAATGCAAATTTGCTCCCTCCAGGTTTGCGCCCGACAGCTGCACTTGCGCAAGGCGCGCGCCCCTTAGGCTTGCCCCAGTCAAGATCGCTCCTGACAGGCTCGCATTTGACAGGTTTGCGCCAGAAAGGCTCGCCTTCGACAGGTTCGCATTCGACAGATTCGCGCCAGACAAGTTCGCGTAATTTAGGCTGGCGCCAGATAGTTCCGCGCCGGAGAGATTCGCACCGCTAAGGTCCGCACCATTCATGTTTGCTTCTTTGAGGTCGGCGCCCGTCAGGTTCGCATTGGTCAAGATCGCGCCCGGCAGATAGCTTCCCGTCATGCTTGCGCCCGATAGGTCGCAGTCTGCGCATATTGGCTTGGACCTGAGACGCTCGATCGCATCCAAATCGAACGCAGTCGAGTAGAAGTGCCCAGGCCAACGGCCAGCACAGTGAAAACTATCAGTTGTTTTATTCGCCCTCCCAACATGTTGCGGCTCTATTTGGAAAAATGCGACCCGCGGTTGTAATGCCGCAGATCGCCAGCGTCTTGGCGTCGTTCCTAGTGGCACGCCATCTGTCAACGATGCCTAGAAGTTCGGGCGGCGCGCCCAGTCGGTCAACGCGATGGACCACAGACCATGCCGCCGAATGGTATCACGGGGACCGGCTACCAAACACGATCTCAGGGTTGCGGGCTCTAAACGCGGAACAGATCAGGGCCAGACGGCGTTAGGCCGCACTGGAACCCGAATGACTCCTCCGGGTTCCAGTTGAGCCGGCGGAAATACCCCTCGTTTCCCTCCGGACATCTCCGCCGGTTCACTCGATATCAGCGCGTCCAAGATTGCACGTGAGCAGATCGACGGGCGCTCGCTGACTTCGGGGCAGACCGAGCGCGTTTGGTTTCCATCGAGCGAACAAGCGATCTGTGACGGACCGACTGGGCCGGCCATGGGCGGCAACGCGACGGCGCCGCCGTTGCTCGAACAAAAGTTGCGTTTAGCGTTGAAATATACTTCTCCATCTGGACGAGATAATAAAAATTAAAAAAGTACCTTTGTTTTTTAATTATTGTTAACCATGTGTTAGTCGACGTTATTCGGTTAACGCTTGAGGAAACTATTCAGGTTATGTTTCGTACCTCGCTGCTATATGAGTCTTAGGTAATGTGCGGATTCGGGGGCTATTTTGGTTCGATCCGGGATGCGGAAGCTTTGCTTGCGCGCATGATAGCTGCGATCGCCCATCGCGGGCCGGATGAGCAAGGGAAATTTGTGACAGCCGACGCTGGGCTCGGGCATGCGCGGCTGTCGGTGATCGGGATCGGTGATGGCCAGCAGCCGATGTCAGACGTGTCAGGCAACTTGACCATTGCGTTCAACGGCGAGATTTTCAACTACCTGGAACTGCGCGAAGGGCTGATAGCCAAGGGCCGGCGCTTCCGTACGTCGAGCGACACAGAGGTCATCCTGCACCTGTATGACGAGATGGGCGAAGACTGCCTGCCGCTTCTGAACGGCGATTTCGCCTTCGCAATATGGGATAACAGGCGTCGGCGTATGGTGCTTGCACGAGACCGGATGGGTGTCCGGCCGCTGTTCTACACGAACAAGGACGGCGTGCTTTACTTCGCATCGGAGATCAAAGCCCTCATGAAGGTCCCCGGCGTCTCAGCCGAAATCGACCCGATTGCACTCGACCAGATATTTACGCTGTGGGCGCCGATCGCTCCCCGCACGGCTTTCCGCAATATCCATGAGCTGGAGCCGGCAAGCGTGATGATCGCGACTCAGGGGCAAGTCACGGTCAAACGCTATTGGCACCTCGACTATCCGCATCGGGACGCGCCGTCGACGGTCACGAACGAGGACGATGCGGCCGAGGAGCTGCAGGCCCTTTTGACCGATGCGGTGAGGCTTCGCATGCGCGCCGACGTGCCGGTCGGTTCTTATCTTTCGGGCGGGCTCGATTCGTCCCTTGTCTCGGCGCTTGCCGCCGGCATGACTCCTCTCAAGCTGCAGACATTTTCCGTGACGTTCGACAGCGCGGAGCACGACGAAAGCGCCTTCCAGACCGAGATGGCTTCAGCACTTGGCACCCATCATCGAACCATTGCCTGCCGTGCCGGCGATATCGCCGGTGTCTTCCCTGACGTCATCCGCTTTGCCGAGCGGCCGATCATCCGCACGGCCCCGGCCCCCCTCTATCAATTGTCCGGCCTCGTTCGCCAGGCCGGCCTGAAAGTGGTGCTGACTGGCGAGGGCGCCGACGAGGTCTTCGCTGGGTACGATGTCTTCAAGGAAGCGCGTGTTCGCCGGTTCTGCGGGCGGCAGCCGGCATCGCGCATGAGGCCACAGCTGTTCCGCCGGCTTTATCCCTATCTGCCGGGTCTGCAGCAGCAGTCCGTGGATTACCTGGCTGCGTTCTTCGGCGCCGGTAACACTGCGCTCGACGATCCGCTGTTCTCGCATCGGCCGCGCTTCAAGACCACGGCGGCGGCGAAGATTTTCTTTTCCGGCGACCTGCGTGCGACGTTGAAGGGCTATGACGCGGCTGAGGACCTGGTCAGCCAGCTGCCCCAAGCATTTTCCCTGTGGCAGCCACTGCATCAGGCACAATATCTCGAAACCCGCTTTCTCCTGCCGGGTTATATCCTCTCCAGCCAAGGTGATCGCATGGCGATGGCGCATGGAATCGAAGGACGTTTCCCTTTCCTCGATCCTCGTTTGGTGGCATTCGCAGCAAGACTACCGCCGGAGATGAAGCTGAAGGGATTGGTGGAAAAGCACATACTGCGCAAGGCAGCCAAGCACCTGCTTCCGACGGCGATCCGGGAGCGCACAAAACAACCTTACCGAGCCCCGGACGCCAGCTCCTTTGTTGGAGCCGGAGAACTGGATTACGTACGCGACTGTTTGAGCGAAGTGAGCATCGCTGCCGGCGGACTGTTCAACACCAAGGCGGTTGCAAATCTTCATGAGAAATGCCGCACGCAGCCAGTATCTGGGTTTCGCGACAACGCGGCCTTCGTCGGCATTTTGTCGACGCAGCTGTGGCAGAAAAATTTCACCGGCCAAGAGATCGGTGCAGCACGAGCAGCTTGAGAAGGGAAGGAAAGAAAAATGGTTACAATCAAGGACAAGGTCAGAACTTTTATCGTCGACAACTTCCTGTTCGGCGACACGTCATACCAGCTTGCAGATACAGACTCGCTGATCGAGAACGACATCATCGACTCGACCGCCGTGCTGGAATTGGTGGCATTCATCGAGGACGATTTCGGCATAGCGATGGTCGATTCCGACGTCGTACCGGCCAATCTGGATTCGATTGAACGTCTCTCATCCTTTATCAGTGCGAAAGCAAAGGCGCTGGCAGCGTAGGTGCGGTCGGCGAGGAGCGTCCATGCGGATCGAACATTTCCTGGCCGCCAAGGCCGCTGCCCATCCCGCCAAAACGGTATTGATCACCAAAGACAGAAGGCTGAGTTTCGAAGAACTGGACGATCTTTCGAGCCGCCTGGCCGCAGCCCTTTTCATGAATGGCGTCAGGCGCAACGACCGGGTCCTGATCTTCATGGACAATTGCTGGGAGGCTGCGGTTTCGATTTTCGCCGTCCTCAAGGCAGGGGCGACGTTCAGTCCGATCAACTCATCCACCAAGGCTGAAAAGCTTGCCTACATCATCGCTGATTGCGACGCTGCCGCGATCCTCACGCAAGCAAAGCTGATGCCTGTGGTCGCTGAGGCGTGCGGATCGAGCGGCAAGACCGGCGTCTTCGTGGCTTCCACCGCTGGTGCCGATAACCAATGCCCGGCTGGGGTGAACTCCCTGGCGGACTGCCTGACACTCGAAGCCGGGGAGATCGACCACCGCGGCATCGACGTCGATCTGGCCATGCTGATTTACACCTCAGGCTCAACGGGCCGGCCCAAGGGCGTGATGATGACGCACCGCAACTGCGACGCGGCCGCCGACTCCATCACCACCTATCTGCGCAACTCTCCAGACGACATCATTTTGAATGTTCTTCCCCTTGCCTTCGACTATGGCCTCTATCAGTTGCTGATGGCTGTGAGACTCGGCGCCACGCTAGTGCTCGAAAAGTCATTCGCTTTTCCGCAAGCGGTCTTCGAACGCATTCGCGAGGAGGGCGTCACCGGTCTTCCGCTCGTGCCGACGATGGCAGCGATGATCCTGCAGATGCGTGACCTGACGCCGGGCTTCCTGCCCAGCCTTCGCTATATTTCCAATACGGCGGCGGCCTTGCCGCAAGCGCACATAGAACGCCTGCGCTTCCTTTTTCCCGGTGTCAGGCTGTATTCGATGTATGGCCTGACGGAATGCAAGCGCTGCACCTATCTACCGCCCGAGGAACTCGATCGCCGGCCGGGATCGGTCGGAATAGCCATTCCGAACACCGAAGCCTTCGTCGTCGACGAGGACGGGCAACGAGTGCCATCCGGCGTTGCGGGTGAGTTGGTCATTCGCGGGCCGCATGTCATGCAGGGTTACTGGCGCAACGAAGCTGCAACCGAACGGACCCTGCGGCCAGGCCCGAACTCTTGGGAGAAGGTTCTCTATACCGGGGATCTATTCAGTACCGATGAGGATGGCTTTCTCTATTTCGTCGGGCGCAAAGATGACATCATAAAGACGCGGGGAGAGAAAGTGGCTCCGAAGGAAGTGGAAGCCGTGCTTCACGCCCATCCGGGCATCGCGGAGGCCGTTGTCGTCGGCGTGCCGGATCCGGTGCTAGGGCATGCCATCGGCGCACTCGTCATACGCTCGGACCCGACGCTCAGCGAAAAGGATGTCATGCGCCACTGCGCACGTCATCTTGAGGATTTCATGGTCCCCAAGCTTATCGAGTTCCGCTTGGAACTGCCGAAGACGGATACGGGCAAGATCAGCCGCCGGCTTGCTGCAGAGATGATGGAGGCCGCGCCATGAGTGTTCGCCCGACCCAAGACGCGCAGACCGTTCTGGCGCAGGCTCTGGCGATTGACCCCGGCGCCGAAACGGAGAGGATCGTGACGGCCTTGCGCAAGCAGTTGCGCGGCATTCGCAAGCGCGGCCTCACGCTCGGTCTTTCGGGCGGGATCGATTCAAGTGTCTCGGTGGCGTTGGCCGCGCGAGCCGTCGGGCCTCAGAATGTATTGTGCCTCTTCATGCCGGAAAACGATTCCGATCCGGAAAGTCTGCGGCTCGGCCGCCTTGTCGCCGACACTTTCGGTGTCGAGGCTATTGTGGAGGATATTGGGCCGACCCTGCGCGCCATGGGCTGCTACCAGCGTCGCGACGCCTTCATCCGCGAACTGGTCCCGGAATACGGCGAAGGCTGGGCCTCGAAGATCGTGATTGCGAACGCCCTCGAGAGTGAGGGCTACAATATTTCGTCGCTGGTGGTGCAGGACCCCAATGGCAAGCAGACCAAAATAAGAATGCCACTGCCAGTCTATCTCGGGATCGTCGCCGCCACCAACATGAAACAGCGCACGCGGAAGCAGATCGAATACTATCATGCCGACCGCCTGAACTTCGCCGTTCTTGGAACGCCCAACCGGCTGGAATACGATCAGGGCTTCTTCGTCAAGAACGGTGACGGCGCGGCGGACGTCAAGCCGATCGCCCACCTCTATAAAACGCAGGTCTACGCGCTCGCGGCCTATCTCGGCGTTCCCGAGGAAATCCGCAACCGGCCGCCGACCACCGATACCTATTCGCTGGCGCAGACGCAGGAGGAGTTCTACTTCTCGCTTCCCTATGACCGCATGGATCTTTGCCTTTGCGGCCTCAACAACGGCGTGGCCGCCGAAGTGGTGGGGCAGGCGGCGGGAATAACTGCCTCGCAAGTTGAACGCGTCTGGACCGACATCGCCGCCAAGCGCAAGGCGACGCGCTATCTGCACCTTCGTCCGCAACTCGTTGATGAGGTCGAGGAAGTCGATACCTGACCTGCCTCTCGACACGGGTCATGGGAAGCGCTTCAGGTGAAGCGGCCGCCGATCAGCCGGCTCCACTGCTCGCCCGCAAGCCCGTTCAGGAAAGCTTGTGAGTTCTTCATGGCATCCAGAAGCTCTGGATCGCGTGAATGCACCACGGTCGAGGCAACAGTCAGGAAAGCTATGCGTCGCCCAAGCATTGCTTCCAGAAGTGCGGGTTGAATCCGTCCGCGCAGGCCGCTGACGCCGCGTACGGCGGCGTGATCGACCAGACAGTCGATCACCGAACCTGCCTGACCGGGAAGTGCGAGGATCTGTAGCACGCGACCGATTCCATTCACCCTTGCGTAATAGGCGAATGCGCCGACATTGGTGCCGACTGGCGATGCCACAGAAACGTAGACAAGCTCGCCCAGATCCGGCTTTTGTGCCGCATCGGTCAGAATGTGATGGAGCTGGCCTTCCGCCCACTTCGGGCGCAGGGCGAACTGGGCGGTCAACGGTTCGACGAGTTTGGCAAATGCGTCGCTGTCGATTTCGGATGTCCGAAAGGCTCCATGACCTGCGCCGGCCGCCGCCACACCGGACCAGCGTCGTTCGCTGGACTTCATTCGACTGCAATAAAATCGGTCGAGGGCATGCGCAAACGGACCGAACATTCGGACAAGCTTCATGCGACTGGCGGAAAGGCTGAGCACAAAGCTCGACGGCCGCATCACGCGTACCCAATCGAGGCTGTATTGCGGCAGGACCACGCCGCGCAGCCGTGTCCACAACCTTGCGGAGATGTCGTTGGCCGTCTCGCTGAAGGAGATATCCTGCGGACCATCCAGGTAAGCCTTCAATAAGCGAGCACCGGCCATCGGGTCGCGCTCATGATCCTCGACCATGAGCGAGCTGCAGATGGCGGCGTGTAATTGTCGGCCGTTGAATTGCATCGGCAACACGTGAACGCCGACAAACCCCGAGACACGGCCGGCGTCGTTGACATGGACGAGCGACCGGAGCTCGCCTCCGCAACCGGGCGCCTCCAGATAAAACCTTTTCATGTATTCGATGAGCGAGCCAGGCGCTTTGGTCCGCTCTTTGCGCAGCACGCGTTGAAACATGGCCGCGACTGCCGGAAGATCGGCACCTTCCAGGGCGCGAATGACGCTCAAGCCCGGCTCCCGGCACCGGAGTCCCGGCGTTTCCAGACCATGGCAAGGCCAGGCTTCCCGTCGGCCATCTCGGCGAACGTCAGGTGTTCGTAGCGGTGCAATCTCGACCAGTTGCAATCGCTCAGGTGGCCGAAAGGAGAGCTGTAATGCTGCGGCAAGGTAGGCCCTTTGCGTGATCATGAAAACGAGCGTCGTTGCTGTTACCAACTCCGGGTAAACCGATGTTAAAGTATTGGTAGCGAATCGAGTTTTATCGACGCGGCTCGCACCTTGTTTCGTTGGCGCCGCGGCACGTCTGGCGAGGCCTCAGCCTCGCAACTTCCGGTGCGAAACCAAGTCGCTTTGGCTACGATCCTTGCCCGCGTCGCCGGTTTTGAGACGAGTCATGACAAGTGCTGCATGATCGGCCGCTGCTGCCTGGTGCAAGAAAAAACCGGCGCCGAAATCGAGGATCATGGCGGAAGGAGCCGGAAATCCTTGCCTTCGGGCAGCAGCTGCCCGCCGTCGACGATTATGGTCGTGCCGGTGATGTAGCTGGCATCATCCGAGGCCAGGAACAGGAAAGCATTGGCCACGTCGCGCGGGCTGCCGAGGCGGCCTAGCGGTATGGAGTCCTCCATGTTCTTTATATAGGCGGCGCCGCGATGCAGCTGGATTGCTTCGGTGAGGATATTGCCGGGCTCGACGCCGTTGACGGTGATGCCATAGCCCGAGAATTCGAGAGCGGCCGAACGAATCAGGCCGTTGATGCCGGCCTTGGTCGCCGAATAGTGGCCGTGACCAGGGCTGGTAACGTGCGGGCCGGTGATGGAGGAGGTGAACAGCATGCGACCAAAGTGCTGCGCCTTCATCGGGGCGAGCGCGGCACGGGCGGCATTGAAGCTGCCGCGCAAATTGACCGCCATGACACGGTCCCAGTCCTCCGGACTGGTGTTTTCCAGCAACTGCCACGGATAGATGCCGGCATTCTGGACCATGATGTCGAGACGGCCGTGATGTTCGAGCGCCAGCGCAACGGCGGCCTCCGCATCGGCCATCTGCGAGATGTCGGTGCGGATGAAGGCAGCGCCGAGCTCGTCCGCGGCCGCTTGCCCGGCCTCGACCTCGGTATCGGCCAGGACCAGCTTCGCGCCCTCTTCGGCAAAGCGCTGTGCGATACCCTTGCCGATGCCGCGCGCACTGCCGACGATTAGCGCGATCTTGTCTTTGAGACGCCCGGTCATGCCAGCCCCCCTCTCATGCCAGTCTTTGGCGAATGGTTTGCTTGAAAGCGTCGAGCAGCACAGCGGCAAGCACCAGCAGGCCATGGATCACCTGGGTGAAGTTGGCCGGAAGGCCCATGAGGTTGATCGCCGTGTTGATGGCCGACAGCAAAAGCACGCCGGCATAGACGCCGGGCAGGGTGCCGACGCCGCCCTTCAGGCTGACACCGCCGATGACGACGGCGGCGAAGGCGTTGAACAGCAGGCCGACGCCGAGATTGGCGGTGGCGCCGGAGGTGCGGATCGCCAGCAGCCAGCCGGCAAGGCCGGCGATGGCGCCAGCGAGAACGAAGGCGATGACGAGGTTGCGGTTGACGCGGATGCCGGCGCGGAAGGTTGCGGTCTCGTTGCCGCCGATCATGACGAGATGCCTGCCGAAGGGTGTCTTGGCCATGATCAGCGAGAAGACCACGAAACACGAAATAGCGATCCAGGCGGTGAGCGGCAGGCCAAGGAGCCGCTGAATGCCGAACCAGCGGATCGCCGGCGCGAGATCCTGTGCGGAGCGGCCGCCGGAAATAACCAGCACGAGGCCGCGCACCCAAATGTAAGACGCCAGCGTGATGATGAAAGCACTCATCTTCACCTTGACGACCAGGTAGCCGTTGATAACGCCGATGATGCCGCCGACAGCAAGGGCAATAAATAGCGAAACCGGAACCATTAGCCATTCCGGATGCAATTGGACGCCAAGGCCGATACCCGCCGAGCAGAACAGGATACCGACCGCCATGGCACTGAGCGCCGCCACGGATTCGACCGACAGGTCCATGTGGCCGGTGATGATGACCAGCGCCAGGCCGATCGACATGACACCAAGCACGCTCGACGCCTCTATGATGTTGGCGAAGATACCGAGTTGGAAGTAGTTCGGAACGGAGATGGAGAAGACCACCAGCACGAAGACCAGCATGAACCAGACGAGGTTGTCGAGAACGAACTCGAGGGCGTGGCGCGTGCGGGGATTCATGTGCTGATCCGGCTGGCGCATCGATTCTCGGAAAGGATCATGCGCGGATTGAAATTTGTTGCAGCGTTCCTCGCGCCTCCGTTCGGACGCGCCGGGCTGCAGTGGTGGGCTCCGGGCCAGCGTGGCCCGAAGCCCTACGCGACTTTGCTATTCGACCGGCTTCACGGTGCCCGAGGGCGGCTTGAGATTGCCCCAGAAGGCCGGGTTGTCGACGTTTTCCTTGGTGATCGCAGCGCCGGGGATCTTGATGTTCGGTCCCCAGGCTTCGATGGTCACGGTCGACTTCAGGCCGAGCACGTCGTACTCGCCCGGCTTGATCTCCTGCTTGTTGACGACCTTGTCCATGAACATGGCGACGGCGGCGGCCTGAGCGTAGAGCGGCTGCTCGACTTCGACGTTGAGCCAGCCTTTGCGGATCAGGTCGAGGCCGACCGGGGCACCGTTCGAGCTCATCAGCATGACGTCGCCCGGCTTCTTGCCGGCGGCCTCGAGCGAGGCGACGGCAGCGACCGAGAGATGCGCGGCGTGGCTGAAGATCAGGTCGATATCAGGGTTGGCGAGCATCTGGTCGTTGACGATGGTTCCGGCTGCATCCGCCGCCCATTGCATGGCCGGAACCGAGATGATCTTGACGTCCGGGAACGCCTTCATCTTCTCCTCGAAACCCTTCTGGATGTCGAGCGTGTAGGGGTCGCCAGGATCGCCGAGCACCTGGAGGATTTTTCCCTTCACCGAGCCGTTCTTCGCCTTCAAGAGCTTCTCGGCCTGATCGGCGGCAATCTGGCCGATCTCGACCGTTCCCGCCACCGACGTGAAGTCGGAGGGTGTCGAGGTGATCTGGCGATCGAACTCGACCACCGGGATGCCGGCGGCGCGGGCGGCCTCGATAGACGGCTTCAACGCATTGAAATCGACGGCAGCGAGAATGATCGCCGACGGCTTGAGCGCGATAACGTCGTTCATTTGCGATTGCTGAGCGTCGGTCTTGTTATCGGCGTTCAGCGTCTTCATCTCGTAGCCGACCTGCTTCAGGAACATCTCCAGAGCGCTCACCGAGCCGGTCTGGAATTCGTCGAGCAATGTCGGCACCAGGTAGTAGACGGTGCCCTTGGACTGGGCGAATGCCGGCGTGAGCGTGGCAAAGGCCAGTGCCAGGATACCGAAGACAGCAAGAAGTATTTTCTTCATGTCGTTCGCTCCTTTTGCGCCGGACCCCTCATTTGTCCCTCAGCCTGCCGGTCCGGCACCGGCGAGCGTCTCTCCGGTGATCATGTTGATCACCGCGTCGGGACTTGTCTTGTTGCGCGCGACATTGCCCGCAACGACGCCTTGCCGGATCACCACGATCCGGTCGGCGACCTGGAAGGCCTGCTGCATGATATGGGTGATGATGACGACGCCGATACCTTGGCTGGCCACCTGACGGATCATGTCGAGACCGCGCCGCGTCTGCTCGACACCGAGTGCTGCGAACGGCTCGTCGAGAAGCACGAGCTTGCCGCCAAAATGCACAAACCGGTTAAGCTCGATGGCCTGCCGCTGGCCGCCCGAGAGGTGCTCGACATTGGTCCTGAGCGATGGGATGCGCGTGCCGGCGCTGGCCAGCGCCTTTTCGACCACTCGCTCCATGGCGGGTTCGTCGAGCACGGGAACGCCAAGAAATTTCCTGGTGATCTCGCGGCCCATGAAGAAATTGGCGACCACGTCGACATTGGTGCAAAGCGAGAGGTCCTGGTAGACGGTCTCGATCCCCGCGGCCTTGGCCTCGGCGGGAGATTTGGCGAGGAATTCCTTTCCCTCGAACAGCATGCGACCGGAGGTCGGCTCCAGGCCTCCGGCGATGATCTTGACCAGTGTCGATTTGCCGGCGCCATTGTCGCCCAGAAGCGCCACCACCTCGCCCTTGCCGATCGAGAAGCTGATGCCCTTGAGCGCTTCGATCGCGCCATAGTTCTTGGCGACGTTGTCGAGCACCAGCAGAGGTTCACTCATGCCAGGCTGAGCTCCGCTCATGTCAGGCTGAACTCCGTTCATGCCGCGATCCCCTTGCCTTGCAGGATATCTCGCCCGCGTTCGCGCTCGGCGGTGAATATCTGGCCGAAGCGTGGCGAAAGCACCCCTGAGACGGCAAGCGCTGCGGCACCGCGCAGCACCGCCTGCTGGCCGCCGCGTGCGACGGTGACACGAGGCGCCGTGCGGTCCTTTCGCGCCGAGATCGAGTTGGGAAGGTTCGCAACCGAACCAGCTAGCCGTTCAAGCAGATCGGTGGACGCCAGGCCGCCGAGGATGATGGTTTCGGGATCGAACAGGTTCTCGATGATGGTGATGGCGTTGCGGAAGATCGGCCCGACTTCATCAACCCAATCGGCGTCGCTGATGTTCCGGCGCCGCAGCGCCTCGAGCGAGAGGTATCTTTCGAGGCAGCCGCGATTGCCGCAGGGGCACGGCTCGCCACCCGGCACGACGGGAATATGTCCGATTTCGCCGGCATTTCCCCACGCGCCGCGCAGCGCGCTTCCGTCATGAACCATGACGCCGCCAAGACCGACACCGAAATAGAGATAGTAGTATTCGGAATATCCCGTCCCGAGGCCATACAGGCGCTCGCCCATTGCCGCGGCCGCCATGTCGGTCTCAAAGAACGCGGGCAGCCCGGTCGATGCCTCCAGCCGTTCTCGAAGCGCCACGTCCTTCCAGCCGGTCATCGTCGTCGGGCCGATAAAGCTCATCGACTCCACGCCGAAAGGGCCGGGCAGCGCCATGCCTATGCCGAGAACGCGACCGCCAGGCCGCAGTCGGGTCAATTCAAGCACCATCGCGCCGATCAGATCGAAGGCATGGTCGGGCGTTGCGTTGGGGGCCTCGCGGTAGGCGCTCTCGATCACGTCTCCGCTCAAATTGATCAGCGCCGCATTGATTCCCAGCGGGGTGACATGGATGCCGACGGCATAGCCGCCCTCCGGATTGATCCGCAGGGTCGCCGGAGGCAGCCCGCGCCCCCGCGGCTCTTCGCGCATGGACAGAACGTAGCCGTGTTCTTCCAACTCGCGAACGATGGTCGATACCGTTTGGACGGTGAGCCCGACCCGCCTGGCAATGTCGCCGCGGGCGACCGGACCGTGAACGCGGATGGATTCAAGCACGATGCGCCTGTTGTAAGGCCGCCCGAATTCCTGATTGGTCCCCCGCAGTGCCATGTCTTGCGTCCCTAGATGAGGATCAGGTTCGCACCGAATATTTATTCAGTCAAATGGAATTCAAAAATAATAAATGACTTCCGCGCATGATGCGTCGGTCCCGGGTTCACCAGCGACACGGAGCACGAGCAGAGGCCGCTATCGGATGGAAACGGCCAGATCTGTCTTAATGAAGAAGATGGCGGGCTTCAGAGGTACTGGGCGACCTTCTTGCCGACCCTCAGAAAACGTAGCGGGTCGATGGCTTCGCCATTGTGGCGGATCTCGTAGTGAAGATGTGGGCCGGTCGAGCGGCCGCTGCTGCCGGTCTTGCCGATGACGTCACCGGCGTTGAGCCGATTGCCGACGGTCACGCTGATTTTGCTGAGATGCCCGTAGCGCGTCGCAAAGCCATTGCCATGGTCGACCTCGACCATGCGCCCATAGCCGCCATTCCAGCCTGCCTTGACGACGATGCCGGGCGCCGTGACCTTGGCGGGCATCCCGGTCGGCGCCCTGAAATCCATCCCCGAATGCAGCGCGGCGGTGCCGAGGAGCGGGTCGGTGCGCACGCCAAACGGGCTGGTGACCGAGCGACCGGGGGCGGGATTGGCGAGCGGCAGCCGGCGCGCCTCCTTTTTCAGGCGGTCGAGCGCGTCCAGCGCCTCATCGAGTTCTCTAACCTTGCTGTCGAATGTCATCGAACTGTCGAGTGGTATTAACGGACCGCCGGCATCGCTCTTGCCGAAATCGCTGTCGACCGGCAGGCCAGCCGCCTCGAGCGCCTGAGAAATTGCATCGGCGTTTCTGTAGGCGTTGTCGGCAAGCGTGGTGATGCGGGTGAGCTGCTGGCTCTCTATGGCCTTGAGCGACTCGTTGATCGACACGAACAGTCTGTCTGCACGATCGGCCGCGGTGTCGCTCGGCAGCGGGTCGGAGCGGGTCGACCACAGGGAGAACGGCCTGGTGTCGCCGGCGCCAAGGTTGGCGCCGACGCCGGCAACCGAATAGGCCTGCGGCTGGGCGTCGGTCACGCCGGCGCGTTCATCCGACTTCGCGGACGCAGCAGTGCCTCTCGCAGGTGGCGTTCCGACTTCGCTCTCGCTGCGTTCGAGGAGCGGGCCGAGGCGGCCATGGCGCAGGCTGAGTTGGGTCTGTCGCTCCAGCAGTTCGCCGACCTTGGTTTCCATGAGCTGCTGGTCAAGAAGCTGGCGGCTGGTGATCCGGTCGACCTGGGCGCGCAGTGCGGAGATGCGGTCCTCATAGGCCTGCTGCATGCGCGCCTGCCGTGCCGTGGTCGCGCCGATCAGGTCGTCGCGCAGCACGAGATAGGAAGTCGCCAGCAGGTAGCCGATGGCCATTGCCGCCAGTGCGGAGCCGCAAAATGCGGCAACCCATGGCCGTATGGTGAAGTGCCTTATCTCGTTACCCCGGGCGATAATGACAGTGTGGGGCTCCTTGCGCCTGCCAAAGACCGCTGACTGACTGGCTACGTTCACGGGACCAAGCTTTCATTACGACACCACGACAAGCCTCATTACACATCATTAAGGTTAACGGTCGGTTGCTTGCGCCCAGCTGCTTGCAGCCCATAGGTTGCAGCCGGATTGCCACGAGGGGCATGAAGTGCAGACTTCGGCGCTCATGCCTCTCATGGGGCTTTCAGGCCACAGCCGACGTTGACGTCAAAGCGCGCGCACGGCCTCCAGCACCGCCTCGGCATGGCCTTTGACGCGAACGTTTCGCCAGATCCTGGCGATCCGTCCGTCGCTGCCGATCAGGAACGTTGCACGCTCGACACCCATATAGCGGCGGCCATAGAGCTTCTTCTCGACCCACAGATGATAGGCTTCGATCACCTTGCGCTCCTCGTCGGCGACGAGGTCGACGGTCAGATCGTATTTTGATTTGAATTTGTCGTGTTTTCGGACGCTGTCCGGCGACAGGCCGATGACGGCGGCGCCGAGCTTTTCGAACTCCGGCTTCAACTGCGAAAAGCCAATCGCCTCATTGGTACAGCCTGTGGTGTCGTCTTGCGGATAGAAGTAAAGCACGACCGGCTTTCCCAGCAATGACGCGAGGCTGAGCGAGCCGCCGCCGTCGCGGGGAAGATCGAACTGCGGCGCAAGGTCGCCGACGTCGAGATCAGCCATATCGATGCCCTTGTTTGAGGTTACGCGCGAAGCCTCATCGATATATTGTCGCACCGGGATTCGTCCACGGTCGAGTTCGTTCAACGGAAAATTGTGTGGATCAGGAGCAGGCGCAGCACGAGAAGATCAGATTCAGGCGTGATGAGATCACCGACCTGGGTGCCTTCCCGTCCGCGTGCCGCGTACCGCCGCTCGGCCAGGCGTCGATCGGCCGCGGCGTTCGTATTCTTGCGCGGCTGTTTGCCGGCCTTGTGGTGCTCGTGCTGCTGGCCATCGCCGCTGTGTATGCGATCGGCATGTCCGGTTTCGGTGCCGAGCGGCTGCGGGCCGAAGCGGAAACGGCCATCGAGAAATTGGCCGGCGTCGATCTCGATGTTGCGGTCGGGCCGGCCGGTCTCACGCTCGACGGATCGAGCTTCATCGCGCTGCAGGTCAGCGACGTCAGCCTCAAGACCGCCGACGGCAAACCGATGGCCGATGCTGGGCGTGTCCGCTTCGGCATACGGCTGATACCGCTGCTTTCGGGCGAGGTGCGGCTTACCAGCGCCAGGATTTCCGACGCGCGCATCGTGATGGCGGCGCTGCCGTCGGGTGGCGACTGGACGGCCGCGCTGCGCAATGACGACGGCCTCATCGATCCGGAAAGACTGGCCGGCACGGTCTTTGCCAGCATCAACCATGCGCTCGATGCAGTGCGGGAGGATTCGATGCGCCGGATCGACCTCCGCAATGTCGACATCGTTCTGCCCGAGACCGGGTCGGTCAAACTGGTCAGGATCACAGATGCCACCGTTGGACAGTCGGGGCCGGGCGGCATGGAGTTTTCATCAGACGCGGATGTCGACGGCAGGGCACTCGCCATCGCCGCCTCAGCCACTCGCGATACGACGACGCGGCGCGTGACGGCGTTGGATGCCAGCGTCGAGATAGCGGAGGTTAACGACGCTACGGCGCCAGGTGGGACGCTGGGCGCGATTGCCTTGAAGCTGGCGGGATCGGAAGGATCCAGCGAGAACGCGTCGCGGCTGACGGCCTCGCTGTCGTTCGCCGGTTCCGTGCTCGATCTCGGCCCGCGTGGCTCGCTTCCAGCAGACGTCGATCTCAATGCCACGCTTGTCGCCGGTTCGAACAAGATCCAGGTCGACAAGCTGCTGTTGAAAACCGGTCGCTCGATTTTCAATTTCGCCGGTTCGATCGGACCGAAGCCTGCGATGGGGACAGCGGGCGAGGAGCCATCCTACCGCTACGACCTGACCAGCGACGGCTCGACGCTGTCGCCTTCGGAATCGTCGGAACCCGCGCTCGATTTCATTGCCCGCGTCGCCGGCGTCTACCAGACCAGGAGCCGCAAGCTCGTGGCCGAGCAGATCGGGATCAGGTCGGGGTCCGCCAGCGAGGCGCTGGGCACGGCCTCGGTCGAATTCGCTAGGGGAAAGGCGCCAGGCATATCCGTAGCCTTCAATGTCCACGATATGCCGGTCTCGCACGTCAAGCAGTTGTGGCCCTGGTTTTCCGCGCGAAACGCTCGCCTTTGGGTACTGAAGAACCTGTTCGGCGGCCGTGTCGTCGATGGCAGCCTGCAGTTCCAGGTCGTGCCCGGGCGTCTTGGCAACGGGATCCCGCTTTCGTCAGATGAAGTGTTCGGCCGGTTCCAGATCGAAGGATCACGCTTCGATACGGCCGGCCACATCCCGCCGATACGCGATGCCGTCGGCGTCGCCGAATTCCACGGAAACGACGTCGACATCGCCTTGTCCTCGGGCAATGTCTATATGGGCAGTGGTCGCACGGTGGCGGCAAGCAACGGCACGATGACGATCAAGGCGGCGAACCGCCCGCCGGTGATCGGCGCGCTCGATATCGACGTCGCCGGGGAAGCGTCCGCAATCGCTGAGCTCGCCTCCTATGACCCGATCAATGCCATGCGCCACGTCGGCCTGCTGCCGGACGACCTGTCCGGAACGGTGACGGGCCATGTCAAGGCGGACATTCCGCTGCAGTCCGGCGTCGACAGCTCGAAACTCGATTGGCTGGTGACGCTCGATTACAAAGACCTGTCGCTGGGCAAGCCGTTCGAAGACCAGACGGTGACGGACGCCGATGGTTCGATCACGGTCGAACCCGAGAAGGCCGTGATATCAGCCAAGGCGTTGCTCAACGGCATTCCAGCCGAACTCGACCTGATCGAACCGCTCAGGGATGGCGGACCGCCACGCAGCCGGAAAGTGGCGCTGATGCTCGACGACAAGATACGTGCCGCCGCCATGCCTGGCCTGTCGGAGCTGCTTTCCGGAACCGTCAAGGTTGAGATCGACAAGAGCGGCACGGGCAATCAGACTGTTTCGGCGGACCTGACCAGTGCCAGGCTGAACATTCCCTGGGCGGGCTGGAGCAAGGGGCCCGGCATTTCAGCCAATGTCACATTTGCCATGGCCAAGTCCGGCGACACCACGACGCTGTCCGACTTCGACCTGAATGGAAAGACTTTTTCGATCGACGGCGGCGTGGTGCTGGTCAACGGCGCCCTGTCCTCGGCGCGGTTCAGCAACGTCAAGTTGAACCGGGGCGACGATGTTGCCGTTTCGGTGAAACGATCGGGTAAGGGCTACGCGATCGACATCAGCGGCAGCGCGCTGGACGCGCGCTCGCTGATCAAGCAATTCACGTCCGATGTCGACACCGCCACCAGGGCCACGGGCTCCGACGCGATTTCGGTGAGCGCCGATGTCAATTCCCTGACCGGCTTCCACAACGAGACACTGTCGAAGCTGAAGCTCGACTACAGCGCCGCCGGTTCCAGGGTGAATGGGCTCAAGGTGAGCGCCACGGCAAGTTCGGGTGCTGCCATAAGCATCAGCAATACGACCGGCGCCGGCAGGCGCGCCCTCAACGTGACGTCGGCCGATGCCGGCGCCATCCTGCGGTTCCTCAACATCTACGAGCATATGGAGGGCGGCTCGATCACGCTGGCGCTTGCCGGGGCAAGCGATGGGCCGATGAGGGGCCAGGTCGACTCGCACAACTTCTTCGTGGTCAACGAGCCGAAACTCGCCTCGCTCGTATCGACGACGCCGGCGGGCGACAGCCGCAGCCTCAACGAAGCTGTCAAAGCGAACATCGACACGTCGAGAGTGAAGTTCGAGCGCGGCTTTTCCGAGATCGAAAAGGGCGCCGGCTATCTGAAGCTCGCTAATGGCGTGCTGCGCGGCCCGCGGATCGGCACAACCTTCCAGGGCACGCTCTACGACCAGAACAACAATATGGACATGACCGGCACCTTCATGCCGGTCTATGGCCTCAACCGCATTTTCGGCGAACTGCCGCTGTTCGGCGCGCTGCTCGGCAATGGCCGCGATCGCGGCCTGATCGGCGTGACCTACCGGCTCAGGGGCGATGCCAACAAGCCGAAACTGGACGTCAATCCGCTCTCGGTGATCGCCCCCGGCATATTCAGGTCGATCTTCGAGTATCGGTGAGGTCGAAACCCAATCATTTCGAGCGACCGAGTCTTGACCCTAAGTGGATCGCTCCGGCCGAATTCGCGCCCATGGCCCTAAGCCGCCCGTCGTTCGGTCATGCCACAAGGTCCGCATCGGTGGCCGGTCTTTTTTGCCTGTCCCCGATTGGATCTGGTTCGTAGTTACGGGCTGGCTACAGGTGGGCAATACCGGCTTTCAGCAGTCCTTCGCGGACGTGCTGCACATCAGACTCCTGGGCATAGTGCAGGGTCGCGATAAATGAATCGAGGTCGAATTGGGGATCGAGCGTTCTGATCTTGCCTAGATGCGCCGCGGCCGCGATTTCGTCGCCGAGCCAGCCGTAGCAGGCAGCGGCGAAAGCGTGCTGAACCGAGTCCATGGTTGACAGATGCATGAAAGCTTCGATCGCCTCGCCATACTGGCGCGCGGCGAAATGCGCCTTTCCCAGATGGCTCCAGAACCTCTCCGGGTGGTGCGGGTTCAACTGCATTGCCTTGCGGATCCATTCAATTCCTTCTTCCGGCCTCCCCAGCCACGTCAATAACTCGCCTTGCTGCACCACCACGAGATCGTAATTGGGATTGAGGGCGAGGGCGCGCTCTTGATGGTAGCGCGCTGTGGTCAGCTCATTGTTGTTCACGTTCACTGCGGCGAGGATGCGGTGAACATCGGCATCGTTGTCGTCCAGCGCCAGCGCCCTGTCCAACGCTGCCATGATGTCGTTCCAGACGCCATCCCTGTCTTCGCACCAGTTATGGACCCAGGCCTGGCCAAGAATGCAGGCCCGCCAGGCATGGGCGTGGGCATAATCGGGGTCGAGCGCGACGGCCCTGCCTATCAAGTTTTGCGCGCGTTCATTATCCGCAATCGTGCTTCGGTGATGCAGCACCTTGGCAGCAAGCACACATTCATAGGCGGCCATGTTTGCAGGTTTCGCCCGCGCGAGTTGGTCCCGCTGAGCCGCCTCGACACGACCGGGCAGCGTGGCTGCGATCGCCGAGGTCACCTCATCTTGAATCGCGAATATGTCGTCCAGCTTCCGGTCATACTTGTCTGCCCAAATATGAGCGTCATTCGCCGTGTCGATGAGCTGAACCGTCACGCGCACCCTGTTGCCGATCTTGCGGACGCTTCCCTCCACCAGGTATTGGACGTCGAGTTTCTCGGCCACCTCGCGCACATTCACGGCGCGGTTCTTGTAGACGAAGCTGGAATTGCGCGAGATGACGAACAGCTCATGGTGGCGGGATAGTTCGGTGATGATGTCCTCGGTCAGTCCGTCCGCGAAAAATTCCTGCTCGGGGTCGCCGCTCATGTTGTTGAATGGCAGCACCACTATCGAAGGTTTCGAGATGGATCGCTTTGCCTCGACTTCTGGCAGGACAGGACTGTCAAACCCAATGCGATAGAGGCGAACCGGGCGGCTGATGTTCTTTAACGTCTTCTCGCCCAGGTCCTCCATGGCAATTTCGAGACGGTCGGCAATTTGGGTCGCCACCGCTGCGGTCACGCAGATACCGCCGACGTCGGCGAGTTGCTCGATGCGCGAGGCAATATTGACGCCGTCGCCGAAAATGTCCTCATCGTCGAAAATGATGTCGCCGAGATTTATGCCGATCCTGAATTCGATACGCCGTTCTTGCGGCACATCCGAATTGCGCCGTTTCATGCGCTGTTGGATTTCCACGGCGCATTTCACGGCATCGGTCACGCTCTGGAACTCGACGAGCATGCCGTCTCCGGTGGTCTTGATGATCCGGCCCTTGTTCTTCGCGATGGCGGGATCGACCAGTTCTATGCGATGGGTCCGAAGGCGTGCGAGCGTGCCGGATTCGTCGGCCTCCATTAGCCGACTGTAGCCCGCCATATCGGCAGCCAGAATTGCGGCTAGTCTCTGTTCCATCGCTTGAACCAAAAACCAAGCCTATCCTTCCTGGGCTGCCAAATCCAGCAATTTGGGCTGGTGGCTGAATCAAGAAGTCTACCTACTGCGGCAGCAAGAAAGGGCGGATCAGAACCTTCCGCCTTCCGCCAGGTGGCTGCGAACTCGACCTGATTAAGTTTACCTAGGCCGTGATCCCGAACCGAAGGCCAGCGCAGCAAGAAGTGAAACCGGTTTCGGAAAAGGGCTAATAGAGCCCCCATCCCGATTCTATCGCGATCGATCAGGCGCTGGTCAGACCGGCCGCACCAGAACGTGTTTTTTCTTGCCGAGCGACAGTTTTACGACTTGTTCTGGGCCGAGATCCTGAAGTGTCACCAACCGGCGATCGTCGGACACGGACTGGTCGTTCAGCCGCACGGCGCCGCCCTGGATGTGTCGCCGCGCCTCTCCGTTGGATGCGGCAAGCCCGGCGGTGACGAACAGCGACAATATGCCGACGCCGCTTTCCAGATCGGCCTTGCCCACCTCGACGGTCGGCAGCGTTTCGGCCAGCGCGCCTTCTTCGAACGTCTTGCGCGCAGTTTCCTCGGCTTGCTCGGCCGCCTCGCGTCCGTGCAGAAGCGTACAGATTTCAGTCGCCAGGATCTTCTTCGCCTCGTTAATTTCGGAGCCGCCAAGCCGTTCCAAACGCGCGACCTCATCCAGAGGCAGCGTCGTGTAGAGCTTGAGAAAGCGGCCGACATCGGCATCCTCGGTGTTGCGCCAGTATTGCCAGAACTCGTAAGGCGACAGCATTTCGGCATCGAGCCAGACCGCGCCTGAAGCCGACTTGCCCATCTTGGCGCCCGACGAGGTGGTGAGCAGGGGCGTGGTCAGCGCGTAAAGCTGCGCGCCCTCCATCCGATGGCCGAGATCGATACCGTTGATGATGTTGCCCCACTGGTCGGAGCCGCCCATCTGCAGCCGGCAGCCCAGACGCTTGTAGAGCTCGACGAAGTCGTAAGCCTGCAGGATCATGTAGTTGAATTCGAGGAACGACAGCGATTGCTCGCGCTCGAGCCTGAGCTTGACCGAATCGAAGGCGAGCATACGGTTGACGGAAAAATGCCGGCCGACATCGCGCAGGAAATTGACGTAGTTGATCTCCAGCAGCCAGTCGGCGTTGTTGATCATGATCGCGTCGTTCGGGCCGCTGCCGAATTTGAGGTAGGGCATGAAATTGCGGCGGATGCCGGCTAGATTGTCCTCGATATCCCCCGGCGTCAGAAGCTTGCGTGCCTCGTCCTTGAACGACGGGTCGCCAATCATCGAGGTACCGCCGCCCATCAGCGCGATCGGCCGGTGGCCGGTCTGTTGCAGCCAGTGCAGCATCATGATCTGGATCAGCGATCCGGCATGCAGGCTTTTGGCGGTTGCGTCGAAGCCGATATAGGCGGTCACCGTTTCCTTGGCGAAAAGCTGGTCGAGGCCGGCATCATCCGAAATCTGGTGGATGAAACCGCGCTCGCTCATTATGCGCAGGAAATCGGATTTGAAGGCGGACATTTTTTCTTTCCCGAAAGCGCCCAATCGAAGCGGATCGGGCGTGGTATGCGTGAACGCGGGCGTTTAGCATCCAAGCGCGGTCAGCAAAAGGGGAATCCGGTTTTGCGTCCGATCGCGTTCTACATAATCGGTTCGATACGACGCAATCACGGGGTCGTGAAACGGCGCAAGCGCGCGCTTCCGGCTGCATCCTTGCTTCATCGTTTGGGCTGGCGTACTGAGGCGCCGCGCCAGCGGGTTCTTTGCGCCTGACCCGCTGGAACGGCACTCCACGGCATCGAAACGAATGCCATATCCTATGACAGAGCCCGACCCGAAATGCCGGAGATATCCATCGTCATTCCTTGCCGGAACGAGGCGGCTAACCTGCCGCTTCTGCTTGACGAGATCGGGGCGGCGATGGCTGGGCGCGACTTCGAGGTGATCGTCGTCAATGACGGTTCGACCGACGAAACCACCCCGGTGCTTGCCGCCCAGGCAGCGCTTCGCCCGTTTCCGCTTCGCCACCTCCGGCACGAGAAATCCGCCGGCCAGTCTCTCTCTGTGCGTTCGGGCGCTTGGGCGGCCCGCGGCGATATCGTCGCCATGATCGACGGCGACGGCCAGAACGATCCCAAATATATTCCGGTGCTGGTCGATGCGCTGCGGCAAGCCGGTCCCGGTTTCGGTGTTGCGCAAGGGCAGCGCCTGAAGCGTCGCGACAGCAAGATCAAGCAACTGGCGTCCCGTTTTGCCAACTGGCTGAGAAAGGCCGTCCTGGATGACGAGACCCGCGACACGGGCTGCGGCCTGAAGGCGATCCATACCGACCTCCTCAGGAAATTGCCGTTCTTCGACGGCACGCACCGCTTTGTTCCGGCTCTCGTCATCCAGGAGGGATATCGCGTCGTGCATTGCGACGTGGTCGACCGCTCTCGCCGCCACGGCAAGTCGAATACGGAATTTTCGATCGCGGCCTGCAGGGGGTGCTTGATCTCGCCGGTGTCTGGTGGCTGCGCCGCCGGCGCCGGAGAATGCCAAAAACAGCGGAAATCCGGCATGGCTAACGTGCTTCAGGAGCTGGCGACCTGGCTTCACGACGTCTTCGTCAAGCAGTTTGATACGTGGATCCTGCTCGGCTTTGTCGCCCAGTTCTTTTTCAGCATGCGCTTCTTCGTGCAGTGGATCGCATCGGAAAAAGCCAAGCGCAGCGTCGTGCCGATCGCTTTCTGGTTCTTTTCGCTGTTCGGCGGCAGCCTGCTGCTGATCTACGCCATCCAGCGGCAGGATCCGGTCTTCATCGCCGGTCAGGCCCTGGGCCTGTTCATCTACATCCGCACCTGTGGCTGATCGCCAACGAGCGCAAGGCGGCGATGACGAACGTCGATTGAACGCCCTGCCTCTCAGCGCGACGTGGCGCAAGCCGGTACGATCGACACCGATGCCTTCCTGGCCGCAGCAGATCCCTGAGAGACTCCGGCTGTGACTTTGCACAAGGGCGGTGCTATCTGTCGTCCAATCCGCCGTAGCCGGATCAGCCCGTGCACCACGTCCTGTCTCGTTTCCTGGAAATGCGGGGGCTGGTACATCGCTGTTATCTCAACCGTTTCGGCCGCGGGTCGGACAACTCGCCGGCCAGACGGCGATCGAGATAGTCCGCGCATTCCTGGAGCAGGAGATCCGCGTCGTTGGAGAAGAAATGGTTGGCGCCGGGCAAGGTCTTCTGGGTGATGGTGATGCCCTTTTGCGTGTGCAGCTTGTCGACCAACCCCTGCACGTCCTTTGGCGGCGCGACCTTGTCGGCGTCGCCATGGATGATGAGGCCGGACGACGGACAGGGCGCCAGAAACGAGAAGTCATAGGTGTTGGGCTGCGGCGCGATCGAGATGAAGCCTTCAATCTCAGGCCGGCGCATCAGAAGCTGCATGCCGATCCACGAGCCGAACGAATAGCCGGCGACCCAGCAGCTCTTGGAATCCGGATGCAGCGATTGCACCCAGTCAAGTGCCGCGGCCGCATCCGACAATTCGCCGGTGCCGTGGTCGAATTCACCCTGGCTGCGGCCGATGCCGCGGAAATTGAAGCGAAGCGTGGTGAAATCCCGCTTCTGGAACATGTAGAAGAGGTCATAGACGATCTTGTTGTTCATCGTGCCGCCGAACTGGGGGTGCGGGTGCAGGATGATGGCAATCGGCGCGCTCTTTTCCTTGGAAGGCTGGTAGCGACCCTCCAGGCGGCCGGCCGGACCGGTGAAAATGACCTCAGGCATAAAATACTCCACATGGCATAAGAATGCGCGGCGCCCGGAACAACTCTTCCTCTGGCCTTGACGCAGGGCGAGCGTCTTTCTAGAAGCTAGTTTAGAATTGTTCAAAACTGGGTGGCCAAACGTAATGGCTTGGCTACCCACGCCGCACGCCGCGTAAATAGGACGTCTTGCCTTGCAATTTCAAGGAAATAACGCGCTATCCTCGCGGAACGGCTTTTGACGGGACCAGTTGAAGCGAAAATGGCCGGACAACGCGCCTATCTCGACTACAATGCCAGCGCGCCGCTGCTTGCCGCGGCGCGGGGGGGGGGGGTTTGGGGGGGGGGGGGGGGGCCCCCCCCCGCGGCGGGGGGGGGGGGGGGGCGCCCCCCCCCCGCGGGGGGGGGGGGGGGGGCGGGCCCGGGGGGGGGGGGGGGGGCGAG